>JAWXBN010000071.1 GCA_034440155.1 Verrucomicrobiota bacterium
CTCTTCACCTATCCCATGAAACAAAATCCCATGATCCGGATCGGCACCCTCGTCCCAGGGGATAAAGCCGTTCCTTATATCAAACAAATCCTGCCCCACGGATTCGAATCTTTCCAGCTCACCTGCTGGCCAAACTGGGGCATTACCGACCTGAAAAAAACGGCTGAGGAACTCAAACCCGTGCTGGAAGGCTCCGGTGCCATTATTGATTCCCTCGGACCTTTTGGTAATCCACTCATGGACCCCGCCACGGCCAAAGCCTTTGAGCAAGCCATCGATGCCGCTGAATATTTCGGGGCCACCACAGTCTGCGGTTTTGCCGGGCGGATCACGGATAAACCCATCCCTGAGTCCATCCCGAAATTTAAGGAAGTCTTTGGACCCCTCGCCAAACGTGCTGCCGATAAAGGCATCAAAATCGGGTTCGAGAATTGCCCCATGGGCGGAGACTGGTCCCGCGGGGACTGGAATATCGCCCATAATCCTATGGCGTGGGAACTCATGTTCGACGCGCTCGGGAACCCTGATCATGTCGGGCTGGAATGGGAGCCCTGCCATCAAATGGGCCAGCTCATCGACCCGATGGCTCAACTGCGTCAGTGGTCACAGAAAATCGTCCATGTCCACGGCAAGGACAGCTCCATCTATTGGGACATCATCAAAAAGGAAGGCATCGGCGGCGGTGGCCCGAGACATTGGTTCCATCATCGTACCCCCGGTTTTGGTGACACAAACTGGACGGATATCATCAGCGAATTACTCTTGGCCGGGTACCGTGGCTCTATCGATATCGAAGGGTGGCATGATAATATCTACAAGGATGCCCTCGAAATGACCGGCCAAGTCCACGGCCTTAATTACCTAAAATCCTGCCGCCCGGATTACACCCAAAATCCACAATAGTCAGGACAATTCACCCATCCTGAAGGGATGAAAATCTTATAGCCCTGGGTTGCCCGCGCACCGCTGGGCTACCCAGGGTAAACCCAAATAGTATTCCTACCCCATCGGGGTTGAATCAGAGGGTAGAGGGGATGTTGGATTTTTAAACAGTTGAATTTTTTCAAGTCTTTCACATGATTTAACGCATGTCCCAGTCCCTCTCCCAGATTTTGGTTCATACCGTATTCTCAACCAAGGACAGAAATCCGTTTCTTGCAGAAAAACAACTCCGTGAGGAGCTTTTTGCGTGTATTGGAGGTATCCTTACAAATCTTCATTGCCAGCCGCTTATTGTCGGTGGATTTGAGGATCATGTCCATTTTCTCTGTTCTTTATTCCGGACATGTAATGCCTCGGATATGGTTAAAAGAGATTAAACGAAGCTCCTCTCTCTGGATAAAATCCAAGAGTCCCCGTTTACAGGGCTTTACTTGGCAGAAAGGTTACGGGGTTTTCTCTATAGGATTCTCTCATATCCCGGCTCTTCGAGATTACATTGCGGGGCAGGAGGAACATCATCGGAAAGTTTCCTTTCAGGATGAACTTCGTCAATTCCTGCGCCTATATGGGATTGACTTCGATGAACGCTACCTCTGGGATTGATTCAACCCTTACAGGGTTGATATACGGGGTGCGGACACCCAAGGTAGCTCGCCCCGGGCTTCGCAACCTTGGGCTATATGATTTTATCCCGCTGGGATAAGGAAGAATACCCGTGTCCGAGGTTATGGGTTTTTATCACCTTTAGCTTACTATCTAAGTCGTTTATGAATGGATAATCACAAAACTCACATCCCAGGGCCTGTTGACGGCATTCTGGGGATCAGCAATATTCACGATTCTCGCTACCTTCTTGGTTGGTGCGGGACATCTTTCCAGACAGCATCATCACTGCCCGCATGCTGGAGGTGCACCGAGATAAATCCATTTTTCGCCCAATACTCACCCAGGTATGCATACCCTTCACGTGTCCCCCCTAGTCCGTGGGAGAAAATAATCATCGGCCAGGATTTCCCCTCGTCACTCTCTGGATAATAAATTTTCACCGGGACCACCCGGTTATTCCGTGATGAGTCCACCCGCTCGTATGACAATGACCTAAATCCCGCTCCCTCAGCAAACGCCATGAAGGAGAACAAAAACAAGACAACCACAGAGAAGAATCGCATATCTCCAAAGACGCATCCCCCCTTGCCGTGGTTACCGTTTCCTTTTTTCCTTCATTTGTCACACCCCTACCCCTACTGTTGCAGCATCAGCATGAGATACTGGTAGGCACCCTTGGTCAGTGCAGGTTTTGATGAACTGCCCGTGAGCATGCCTTTGCTGATGAATTGAAGGGGGAGGGGTTCTTTCCGGACCCAGAGCAGCCGGGGTTCGGTAACGACTTCCGAACGAGGGATAAACCGCACGGGAATACCCGTATCACCAATATGAACCTCCCATGATAGGGGTGAACCGTTATACGCTTCGCGCAGCCAAGGATATTTCTCCAGGACATTGATCCGCCCGGGATTCGGGATAATGACTTTCCAGAGCACCCCCTCTTCTTCCCGGATAAATTGCGCAATTTGCAGCGAGGGATTCTTCTTCAGGGCGAGCAGGAAATCCGCCGGATTCCAGCCATTCAGATTCATCCCGTTGTATAGGCCCTGTTGATTGACCTCGCCGGGCATGTATTGATCGAACCACCCCTGGAAATGATCATTCATCACCATGCCGACCTCGAAATGAAGGTGGGAACGCGCCTTATTGATGCCGTCCCCGGTATGGCCGAGGCGTCCGATCGTTTGCCCGCGTTTGACCTCCTGGCCAGCGACGACAGATGCCGCATTTAGGTGCGCGTAGAGTGTATAATATTCCGAACCCTGCCACTGGTGCAGGATCACGATGTACCGCCCATAATTCGAGAGTCCCGGCAGGTCATTCACATGTGCGACGACCCCATGATCTACTGCATAAATCGGGTCGAGGGGTTCACCGGAGGCATCGCGGCTAACCGGCTTGATATCGATGCCCTCATGGAACCGTGTCATCATTACCCCGTAGGAGGTCCGGCGGGGCGAACGTGTATAACCGTACTGGCCCCCTTCCCACGGGAATGTCTTTTTCCCGTCGAAATCTCGGTCTGTGTACATGTAGAAATCATCCCCACCCCCGCTGAAAATAGCCTTATTCGGCGTGGGCAAAACGATATTTAAATCCTCCCCCGCCTGCCCTGAGCAAATCGCCCCCAGCAAAATGCCCACCAATAGAAATAGAATTTTATTCATCCCCGGTAACATAAGAAACGCGATCCTAACAAAAATCCGCCCTGTGAGAAATAGGAAATTTACCGAGGGCCCCGGGTCATTCGTCCATCCCCCTCTCGCCACTCTGGCTCTTCGCCTATGGAAGAGGCTCGGGCATTTGGACTCTCCAAACGGTTGACAAATGCCCATACCCGATTATCATCTAAGACCAAACAGGGGAGCTGGAATCAAGTAAATCCGGCTGAGAGTTCTCGGTTAACCGAGAAGACCCTTTTTATAACCTGATGCGGGTAATGCCGACGAAGGGAGAGGAAGTCAAAAATAGTGCAGTCGAGCCATGCTCATGGGCAGTCCAGGAATCGGACACACCCCTTTTGACTTTTCTTCATTCACCGGTCTGACACCTGTCATTAAAAAAAAATACGGAAGACAACCCTATGATCGCATCCCAAGATACTATCGCACCCCATAGCAGTGACGCCCTACCCGCTTCGAAAAAAATTTACGTGACCAAGTCTGTCAAAAGTAATTCCCGCAGTGCGGAGATCAAAGTCCCGTTCCGTGAAATCACCGTCACCGATACAAAAAAACACGACGGCACGATCGAAGCTAATGCACCCGTGAGCGTCTATGACACCAGCGGACCTTGGAGCGACCCGGAAGCAAATTGCGAAATCGCCAATGGGTTACCCTCCCTACGCCAGCAATGGATCCTCGACCGTGAGGATGTCGAGGAATACACCGGGCGTCCGGTCGAACCCCGTGATAATGGGTACCTCACCCAGGGCCATGAGGAATTCGCCTCCCAGCGCGAAAAAGAAAAAGGTCGCCTCGAATATTTCACCGGCCTGAAACGCAGCCCGCTCCGGGCCAAAACCGGTGCCAATGTCACCCAGATACATTACGCCCGCAAAGGCATCATCACCCCCGAGATGGAGTACATCGCCATCCGTGAGAATCTCGGACGCGCAGAAATCTTTGAGGCCGCTCAGGCCAGTGGCACCAAGCGCAATTTGCTCAACCAGCAACACAAGGGTCATAGCTGGGGAGCCTCCCTCCCTCAGTATATCAGCCCGGAATTCGTCCGCGATGAGGTCGCCCGGGGTCGCGCCATTATCCCGGTTAATATTAACCACCCTGAGAGTGAACCCATGATCATCGGGCGGAATTTCCTCGTGAAGATCAATGCAAATATCGGTAATAGCGCCGTGGCCTCCTCTATCGAGGAAGAAGTCGAAAAAATGCGCTGGTCCACCAAATGGGGCGCCGACACAGTCATGGATCTCTCCACCGGAAAAAATATCCACGAGACGCGTGAATGGATCTTGCGGAATTCCCCCGTCCCGATCGGTACCGTCCCGATTTACCAAGCCCTCGAGAAGGTCAATGGCCGCGCCGAGGATCTGACTTGGGAGATTTACCGTGATACCTTGATCGAGCAAGCCGAGCAGGGCGTTGATTACTTCACGATCCACGCCGGGGTCCTCCTGCGTTACGTCCCTATGACCGCAAACCGCATGACCGGAATCGTCTCCCGTGGTGGATCGATCATGGCCAAATGGTGCCTCTCACATCATACCGAGAGTTTCCTCTACACCCATTTCGAGGAAATCTGCGAAATCATGAAAGCCTACGACGTGAGTTTCTCCCTCGGGGACGGCCTACGCCCGGGCTCCATCGCAGATGCAAATGACGACGCGCAATTTGCTGAACTCGAAACCCTCGGGGAACTCACGCAAATTGCTTGGAAACACGATTGCCAAGTCATGATCGAAGGCCCCGGCCATGTCCCCATCCACATGATCCAAGAGAATATGGAACGTCAGCTCGAAGCCTGCGACGAGGCTCCCTTTTACACGCTCGGACCTCTGACCACGGATATCGCCCCCGGTTACGACCATTTCACCAGCGGTATCGGAGCGGCCATGATCGGTTGGTTCGGTTGCGCCATGCTCTGCTACGTCACACCAAAGGAACATCTCGGTCTGCCGAATAAAAATGACGTGAAAGAAGGCGTCATCACCTACAAGATCGCCGCCCACGCCGCCGACCTCGCGAAGGGTCACCCTGCCGCACAAATCCGCGATAATGCCCTTTCTAAGGCCCGGTTTGAATTCCGCTGGGAGGATCAATTTAACCTCGGCCTCGATCCGGAACGCGCCCGTGAATTCCACGACGAGACCCTGCCCCAAGACGGCGCAAAAACCGCCCACTTCTGCTCCATGTGCGGACCGCACTTTTGCTCAATGAAGATCACCGACGACATCCGCAAATACGCCGCCGAACAAGGTTTAGCCGAAGAAGAAGCCCTCAAACAAGGTCTGGAAGAAAAATCCAAGGAATTCGTCGAAAAAGGCGGGGAGATTTTGAGCTAAGGATTTCAACCGCACAGACAGCTGATTTCGTCTAAATGGATTATTGACAAAAAATACCTATATTAATCGGAAAAATTCGTGGTGGAGGTTATATCTTTGTTTGGTGGCTGGGAGATCACGCCCCAAAACACGTTCACATTTATTCTGATAAAAAGGGATTTTTGGGACGTGTGATTATTTCCACTGGGAATCCATGGACGCTTGGATCCCTGATAAAACTGTGCTAGGAATTATATAGGAGTTACAAAAAGAAAAACGCCTATGAAAGCCTAATCCCTCAAAGCACCCTTTGGCAAAGCCAAGTTCTGCAAAGTCCGCCATGTCCGTTACTTGGCATGGGAGGATGCCTTCGATGTAGAGTCCGAGGACGGTCTTTCCTTTTTAGAACCCCATAAAACAATCCGTAAAGCCAACAATATTTCGTCTAAAGCTATTCCCGCATCTGTCCAAGAAGATCACGATCTTCACTCCGGTTTTTACGTCAAATACGACTCTGGCGAAACCGCCGAAGTCTCTTGGGCTTTCATCCGAGAACTCCCTCCAAAGGGAAGACCCAAAATGATCCGTCATTCTGCCAGCCGATGATTCAACCCCGATGGGGTAGCCCGCGCAACTCGCGCGTACGACTCTCCCCCGGGCTATAAGATTCCCATCCCTTCAGGATGGGGAGGTCACCCGAGCAAATTGCTTTCCTGTGTTTTCCGAGACATGTCTCGGGAAACAAAAGCGTACTCACAAGACTTCCTGCGTGGTTCCCAAGACATTAACCCCGGGAAGGAAGTAAATCTTTTCAAAGGTGCGGTTAAGGGTTTTACTGTGGAAATTCACCATGAGTTGCTGCTTGGAATAGGAGAATTCGATTTTATCGCCGACCTTGACTTTGGTTTCAGGAATGGCCATCCAAATCTTTTGTCCGCTAGAATCTGTCGCTTGGATGTATGTATATCCGGTGCCATTCATTGTCTCAGAGACACTTCCCCTGACCACTGTCGGCACGGGGGAGGACGAGCCGGACGCCTCCTCCAAAGAAGCGGCAGGAGCGGCCTTCTTCGATATCATTTCTGATTGTGGGGAGGGCGATTGTTTGTCTCCACAACCAAATAGCATTAGGGTAGTGAGGGATATGGAAAAAATAAGTATGGTTTTCATATTTTAGGGGAATCTTTAATTTGTTTTTTTCAAATTATAGATAAACCACAATTCCACATAGTGCCACTGAAAAAATCTCCCCCCTGACCGTGAAGGTACTTACGCCTTTTTGACGAAGCAGGCTTTGAGGCCGATCGTGGAGCCGTCCATTTTGCAGGAGATTTCGTGGTCACCATCGACGATGCGGATGGGTTTTGACTTCGTCCCTCCTTTGAGGACTTGGGATGAACCCCTTCAACGGCAAATCCTTGATCAAAGTGACGCAATCCCCGGCGACGAGGACATTGCCGAAAGCGTCTTTGACGACCCGGGCCCCGGCGGGTTTGGGTTCACGTTTCCATTCATGGCCGTAGGTGACACATTCCCAGTGTTCCGGAAACTCCAAAACGTCATTCATCTCACACATCGGACAGGCAGGTTTACTCATAGGCGCAGAGCATAATCAGAATCCTCCGCTGAACTGAATGGCTCAAATCATCCGTTTTGCCCAAAATACGATTGGTTCCCTCTTCTTCACATAAAAAAACCGTTCCTACCCCGTGCTCACCTGCTCTTTACCTTGCTCAATGGGAAAAAACAAAAAAGGCACGGAAGCTATTGGAAGCTGGTCCGTGCCTTGGAAAAATCCTCTTATCCAGAATTTCTTTACATTTGATTAAGCTTTTCCGCCATAGGTGACATAATCATCGAGATCAAGCAGGTCAGCCCAAGAACGGATATCCTCACGTGTGGTGGAGATTTTATCGAGCATGTTATTAAAGTAACCGCGTGTTTCCGCGTCACTATCCGGGGTACGGGCTAAACCGTATTGGCTCCATTGCTCGATTTCCCAAGGGGTATGTTTATTTTTAGCATGGGCATTGATCCATTCGAGGATTTCGCCGTCACCTTTGCCAGTCGCTAGCTCGGTTTTTAAGGCATCGGTGTCGATCCCGACATAATCAATAAAATGCTTATCCAAAGGGCAGTTATAATGGAATTCCCCATTTTTCCCTGCGATTGTCGCACGACCCTTGTCGAGCATGCGGGGGAGAATGATATAACCGCCGAGGCGGGCACGCATCGAGCGCGGGGCGCGTTGTGTCAGATCGGGGGCAGATATTGTTTGGCTCATCGTTTTTTCCTTTGTTTGGTATTGGTTATTTTATCCGTGGGTAGAAAAATTTCAGACACCGTAAAGACAGTCGCTTACTTGACTGCCAGAGTCTGGTAATCGGTGTAACCTTTCGGGCCGGAAGCATAAAAGGTGGATTCATCCGGGGTATTGAGCTGCTCATCCCTGCGGAAACGTTCCGGCAAATCGGGATTCGAAATGAATGGCACACCAAATGCCACTGCATCAGCCCAGCCTTCCTCGATGGCCTTGTTACCCGTATCCTTAGTGAATCCTCCAGCGGTCACGATCCGCCCTTTGTAAAAAGGACGCAGCTCTCGGGGACCGAGACCGTCGACCGCTCCGTGGGCGATATCCTGTGCGGTGACTTGAGTAATGTGAGCGTAGGCCAGATTAAAGCGGCTGATTTCCGTAAGGACATGGCCGAATGTGGCTAAGGGATGGCTATCATGCATGTCATTAAATACCCCCGCAGGTGAGAAACGGATACCCACACGGTCCGCACCCCAGACACTAGCGACGGCCTCGACCACCTCGATAGTCAGCCGGGCGCGGTTCTGGACTGATCCCCCATACTCGTCCGTGCGATGATTTGTGCCGTCACGCAGAAACTGGTCGAGTAGGTACCCATTAGCATTATGGATCTCGACGCCGTCAAACCCCGCACTCTTCGCGCAATTTGCGCCGTGGATATACTCAGAAATAACCAAGGCAATCTCAGAGGTCTCCAGCGCACGCGGTGTGGCATAATCCTCCATGGACGAGCCGGTGAAGACTTTGCCTTTGGCCTTGATCGCACTCGGGGCGACAGGCGCAGCCCCCTCGGGCTGGAAAGACGGGTGGGAGATACGTCCCACATGCCAGAGCTGGAGGAAAATGCGGCCACCGGCATCATGGACGGCCTTCGTGACTTTTTTCCAGCCAGCGACTTGGGCATCATTAAAAATGCCGGGGGTACTCGGATAACCAAACCCACGGGCAGATACCGAGGTCGCCTCGCTGATGATGAGTCCTGCGGAGGCACGTTGGCGGTAATACTCGGCATTCATCTCTGAGGGAATATGACCTTCACTCGCACGGCAGCGGGTCAGTGGTGCCATAAAAATGCGGTTGGGAGTCTCGACCGTTCCGAGGGTCAGTGGTGAAAAAAGATCCGTTTTTGTATTCATCGTTATTTTCCTTTTTTATGGTGGGGATTTTTAAAAGATCAGGTGTTTGTCTTCCGGGTGCAAAGGGTGAGTCCCGCAGACTTCGCGGTCTCCACGGGCCAAATCTCCTTGAGGTTCTGAGCCTCCGTCACAGCCCCGGAAAAAAGCAGAAAAAGCTCATCCCCCAGCCTGGCCGCCTCGGCGGCATCGGGACGGATTTCCCCCGCGAGCTCATGCCAAAACTGGCGGACGGAGGCTTTGAATCCGCGCACGACCTCACGCACTTCATTATCAGCGAGGACGACTGTCGCCGTATTCGAAAAAGGGCATCCCCGGAAATCCGATCCTTTGAGGTAATCACGTAGTCCGTCGAATTTCATAGCTACTTTTTCTTCCGGTGGAACCGGACTCGCGAGTAAAGCCTTCCCGGAATCACACATCTCCCGGGATTCCTGGCGGAGCCATTCAGCGCAGAGTTTCTCTTTACTGCGGAAATGCTGGTAAAATGTGGCTTTGGCTACATCCGACTTTTCAATGAGTTCATTAATCCCGACGAGTTCATAACCACGTTCAGAAAAGAGTGCCGCCGCAGTATTTAATATCCTCTGCCGTGTTTCAGTTATCGTCATGGGAGGCAGCATACAGACAAGTCTGTTCATTGCAAGTTATTTTTGTTTAATCACTTGGTTGTTACGATTTAAAAATTAAATAAACATCCTCATCGAACCCTCCGACATCTGATCCAACCCCGGGTTATAAGATTCGCATCCCTTCACGATGGGAGGAGGAAGGCAAATTGCTTTTTTTCAAAAACTTAGCGATCTTAGCGTCTCAACGCACCAATGCCCCTACGCAATTTGCGTGGCTGTGCGTCAAAAGTGACACAGATGACGGGCTTGAAAAGAAAGACACCTCGATAAACCCAAGCACGCAATTTACCTTACCCTAACGGGATTAAATCATATAGCCCAAGGTTGCGAAGCCCGGAGCGAGTTCCCTTGGGGTATCCGTGAACCATTCTATCAACCTCGTCGGGGTTGGATCAATCCCCAGAGATGGGGTTCATCAAATGCAATTTGATAACGGCGTAAGAATTCCCGAAACTCGGTCCGAAAGGAAATTTTCCGGTGGTGTTCCTCTTATCCGGTAATGTAATCCCGGAGGGCCGGAACACGCTCCTTGATCTCTTAAAACCCTCCGCGTTTCCAAATCGCTAAAAGGAGGCGCAAGGCGAGAATCACGCCAAATATTATCCCGAGGATACCGGGCAAGGAAACATCATTCCAGATCGGGGGAACCTTCGCTAAAACGACTATGGCGCTGCAAATGAGAACCGCTGATGTGACAATAGTAATGGCGAGGCGGTTGGCGATGGTGTCGAGGGTTTTGCGGAGGGGTTCGAATCCTTCAGGATCGATCGAATGACGCATGGGGATAAAGAAGTCGCCCTTTTTGACTTTGCTGAGCAAATTGCGTAATTCGAGCGGCCACTCTTTAATGATATCCATGACATCCATACTTCCCCACCAAAGGCCTTTAAGCAGTTTCTCGATGTCGAATTTCGCTTTGATGACACTCAAGGCATAAGGTTTGCCGAGGTTGATATAATTCAGCTCGGGACACATGAGTCGTGCGATGGCCTCGACCTGGGTCAGGGCTTTGATCCCTATGTAGAAATCCTTTTTCATGCGCAGTTTATGCAAACGCAGAATGCCCAGCAATTGATTCATCGTTGATTCAAGATTGATTTCATTGAGTGGTTTGTCGAGGTAACGCTCGGTATACGCTGAGAGGTCACTCTCCAAAGCGGTGACATCCTGGACATGTCCCTCGATCGAGTTACCCAAAAGCGATTGGGCTAAGCGGCGACAATCCTTATTAGCCATGCCCATGATCGCCATGGCGACATTTTCCCTGAAAGCCGGGGTCATACGCCCCATCATCCCGAAATCATAAAGCGCGAGGACCCCGTTATCTAAGACCGCCATATTCCCGGGATGCGGATCCCCGTGGAAAAATCCGAATTCAAAAATCATCTGAAAAACCATCTTGGTCATGTTTTCCGCGAGTTTATCCGTGTCGATCCCCTTCTCTTGGAGTTTGGCGGGTTCATCCACCGGCAATCCCTTGAGATACTCCATGGTCAGAATCTCATCCGAACAAGCTTCATCATAGACCGTAGGCACTTTGATAAAATGGTTATCGCTAAATTGCTCCGCAAATTGTTTCATGCTGGCGGCTTCGAAAGTGAAATTCACCTCTTCCTGAAGGTGTTTGGCCACCTCGTCGATGACGCCGACGGGGTTATAGATGGCTAGCTCCGGGATATGTTTCTCCGCAAATTGCGCAATATGATGGAGGATGACGATATCGCCCTCGATGGTCTTAATGATATTTGGGCGGCGGACTTTGATCGCGACTTTTTTACCATTTGAACGCAAGACCGCATAATGTACCTGCGCGATGGAGGCCGAGGCCACGGGGACTTCATCGAATTCGGAATAAATCTCGCTCACCTTCCGGCCCAAGGAGCGTTCGATAGCGTCATGGGCGATTTTTGTATCAAAAGGTTTCACTTGGCTCTGCAATTTGCGCAGCTCGTTATAATATTCATCCGGGAGGAAATCGCGGCGCGAGGTCAGGATCTGGCCGAATTTCACAAAGGTAGGCCCGAGCTCTTCCAGAGCCATCCTCAAACGTACCGGCACCGGAACGATCGCACTGGCTCCTTGAGCTTTTTCTGTCGCCGAATCCGAAATCCGGATCACCGTTTTGAGTTTCACCAGATTGAGCAGTTCCCAAAACCCGTGTTTGACCAGGATATGGAAAATCTCATGGTAACGGGGGAGGTGTGACGCAATATCATAAGCGGTTTTGATGTCTTCGAATGCCATGGGTGCCATCCTAGCAGTTCACTTTTTTCCCACAAGTCCTCTTTCACCCCGACCCGCCCGAGCAACTTGCTTGATTCCCCCACCGTTTTCCGTAATTTACATTCCTATTATGATGAAGCGTTCGGAAATTAACTCATTGGTGCGGGCAGCAGGGGCATTTTATCAAAAGAACGGGTGGATCCTCCCGCCTAATCCCCGTTGGGACGTGACCGATTTCGGGCTGGGTGATTATAAACATTATGGACTGATCCTCATTAACCTTGCGGAAGAAATCGAGTATTGTGAAAAACTCATGTACGCCCAAAAAGGCATGACCACCCCGCTCCATTACCACAAGAAAAAGAAAGAGGACATCATCGCCCGCGCCGGTAGCTTTAAAATCCTGCTCTATCCCCCGGGCGACATAGCCCAAACCAAAGGCCAGGAATTCACCGTCAATATTTGTGGGGTACCGACTATAATCAAAGGTGGCGACACCATCCAGATCAAAGCCGGTGAACGCATCACTCTGGTGCAAGGAGTCGTCCATGAGTTTTATCCCGATGTCGATGAAGCCATTATCGGTGAGGTCTCCACGGCCAATGACGATGTGAATGATAATTATTTCCTAAACCCTGATGTGGGCCGTTACCCGGAAATCGTCGAGGATGAGCCCTCCCTGCTCAGGCTCCTGAGCGATAAATAATCTCCACCACCATCACCACCAAACTATCATGACTGCTGAAAAAATCCACGAACACATCCTAGAATTCGACCATGCCCGCACAGTGGAGGCGCTTTATAATGGCCAGCTGGACAATTTGCGCAAGGCCGAGACTTCCCTCGATGTCAAAATCACCACCCGCGAAGGCTGGCTCAAAATCGAGGGTTCACGCAAAAATGTGGATCGGGCGGTGAAATTCCTCGAGCAGCTCAGCCGGGCGCGTTCCCAAGGCATCCGCATCCGTAATCAGGATTTCAGTTACATCCTCGATGCGGTCTTGGAAGGCCAGAATGATAAACTCGAAAAGCTTTTCTCCAGTTCGCTCAAGCTCAATGGCCTGCGCGGCCCGATCCACCCGAAAACCATCGGTCAACGCGAATACATCGACCTGATACAAACCCGCGACGTTTGTTTCGGGATCGGACCGGCGGGAACCGGTAAGACCTACCTCGCCGTCGCCGCCGCCATCAGCATGCTCAAGGAAGACCTCGTCAAAAAAATCATCCTCACCCGCCCCGCTGTCGAGGCCGGTGAATCCTTAGGTTTCCTGCCGGGTGAACTCCAAGAAAAAATCCAACCCTATCTCCGCCCCCTTTTTGACGCCATCAGCGACATGCTCCCCACCGGGGAAGCCCAGAAACTCATGGAGAAAAATATCATTGAGGTCGCCCCTCTGGCTTACATGCGAGGGCGCACCCTCTCCTATGCATTCATCATCCTTGATGAGGCGCAGAATAC
>JAWXBN010000072.1 GCA_034440155.1 Verrucomicrobiota bacterium
CAAGAAAATTTCCCCTCTTCCCCCCCCCCTATGCACGAATCCTCCTCATCACCCGCAAAAGCAGTCGTTATCGGGAGTGGCTTTGGCGGAATCGCCGCCGCCATCCGCCTGCAAGCCAAAGGATACCAGACGACCTTGCTTGAAATGCGTGATAAACCCGGTGGCCGTGCTTACGTTTATCAACAGGATGGGTTCACCTTTGACGCAGGACCGACGATTATTACCGCCCCTTTCCTGATTGATGAACTCTTCGAGTTCGGCGGCAAAAAAACCACGGACTATATTAATATTGTCCCTTGCGACCCCTTTTACCGGATCGTTTTCCATGACGGGAAGGTTTTTAATTATAACGGGATCGAGGAGCAAATCGTCCAAGAAATCAAAAAGTTTAACCCTGATGATGTCCCCGGTTATTTTGAATTCGTCAAAAAGACCCGAGCCATTTTCGACCGTGGATTCACCGACCTAGCGGATGAACCCTTCTCCCGTGTCACAGACATGATCCGTGTCGCCCCTGACCTGATCAAGCTCCAGTCACACTTGTCGGTTTACACACTCGTTTCAAAATATTTTAAAGATCCTTACCTGCGCGTTGTTTTCAGTTTCCATCCTTTACTGATCGGGGGTAACCCCTTCCAATCATCCTCCATTTACGCCATGATCCATTATCTTGAAAGAAAATGGGGCGTGCATTTTGCCATGGGAGGAACCGGTGCACTGGTTAATGCACTGGTCAAACATTTTGAATTGCTCGGGGGCAAATTTCTCTTGAATTCCAAGGTTGAGGAGATTCTGGTCAAAAACGGCGCTGTCTCGGGAGTCCGTCTCGTGGGTGGAGATACCCATGATGCACATGTCGTCGTATCGAATGGTGATGTGGCCAATGTTTACCGCAAACTGGTAAAACCTGAGCACCGCCGGAAATGGACCGATAAAAAAATCGAATCCATGCGGTATTCCATGGGACTTTTCCTGATTTATTTTGGGACTGACCGCACTTATCCCGATATTGCCCATCACAGTATCGTCCTGGCGGAGCGCTACAAGGATCTCCTTAATGATATTTTTAATCACAAAATCCTCCCGAAAGATTTTTCCCTCTACCTACACGCCCCGACTCGGACAGACAAATCCCTCGCTCCCGAGGGTTGCGAATGTTTTTATGTCCTTTCTCCCGTGGCCAATCTCAAGGGGAATATTGATTGGGAAAAAGAAAAAGACCGTTACGCCGAGGCCATCCTCACTTCCTTGGAAACAATTTGCCCCGACTTACGCAAACACATCGTCACTAAACGTATCCTTACCCCGCTGGATTTTGAAAAAGACCTCGATGCCTACGCCGGATCGGCTTTTCAATTTGAACCCGTCCTCTGGCAGAGTGCTTGGTTCCGCCCTCATAATGTGAGCGAGGATGTCAAAAACCTCTTTCTCGTAGGCGCCGGCACTCATCCTGGTGCAGGAATGCCAGGGGTCCTGAGTAGTGCTAAGATGCTGGAAAAAATCCTGCCCTCCCCTGAAGAGTTCGTTTAGCCCGCGTTAATCCCCCTCCTCGTCTTTTTGCCGGGGTTCATCCGGGGATTTTTTTTGTTTCTTCGATTGGCCGGAGACACCCGCTTTTTTTAATTCTTCCGGGACCATGTGGAGCAATTTGCGGTAACGTTCGCGTAAATCCAAAGTCCCCATAATGTCCTGGCGGTAATCAGCCCTTTTCAAGATTAGATAAGAGACCAGGTCCGAGAGGGTTTCCGGGTCACGGGTTTGATCTAGGTAATTAATCACCTGGTCAGGCAAGGGACTACTATTGACTGTGATCTCCTGGATGATCTCCCGGAGGCGTCCAGCCAAAGCATCGACCTCGATATTATCACAATTTGTGGACGTGAGGGGTACTATCCTCGCCACCAATAAGGGAGATGTCTGGACAAAATCCGTCAGGCGCACCCGTGAGATGCCTTGTAAAATCAATTGTGACGTCCCGTCATCCTGGCCGACACAAGCCCGGATGACCCCGACTCCGGCAATAATATTGTGGCCATTTTTATCGCCAGATGGTGGTGATAAATGGTCCGGTGATACAATGCCGAGCATCCGGTCGCCATCGAGGCATTCCTTGAGCATTTTGCGGTAGCGGGGTTCAAAAATATATAGGGGGAGGAGCCCCTGTGGAAAAAGGGTTAACCCGGTTAGAACCATGAAGGGCAAAGGTGAGGGTATTTGCACCCAACAATATACCTGCCTATCCCAGCCGCGCAAGGGACAGAAACAAGAATAAACTGATGGAGTCGCTTTCCTTGACTTTGACTTGCACTCACCCTTACTTTACAAACCCTCATCGGCCTTCCATTATTATGCCCCATAAAAGTAGCATCATTCGAAAAATCATTTCCCCTTTCTACGGGTCTTTCTGGGTGGCCACTGGTGGTATTTTAGGGACCCTGTCACGATATGGGATGGACACTCTTTTCCCCATTCCCCACATCTCCCACCCGAGTTTCCCCTGGACCACTTTTTGGATTAATATCAGTGGAGCCGCCTTACTGGGATTCCTGATTGCATGGACGGAGGAAACTCATAATCACCCTAAATGGCTCAGGCCATTCGGGGCAATTGGTTTTTGCGGGGCCTACACCACTCTCTCCACCGCCAATGTGGAGTTTATCATCCTCTGCCGCGCCGACCTCGCAGGAACTGCGCTGACTTACATCGCGGCAAGTATCTTCTGCGGGTTGATCGCCGTCACCCTCACGACAGCCATCGCCGTGGCGGTGTTTACAAAAGGTACCCGCACACAAAAGGCGTCACACCCATGAGCACCCTTATCCTTCTGGCGATTTGTGGGGCACTCGGTTCCCTTCTCCGATACCATGTCGGGGCCTTTGTCCACTCATCAGTGAACCGGGTCCTCGCATCGGAAAAAGAATTTCCTTACGGGACATTATTCGTGAATGTATTCGGTTCCTTTATTCTCGGTTTCCTCGTCGGGGTATCGATTCACCACACACTCCCCCCGATTGTCATGACTGCTTTAGGGATCGGTTTTTGCGGGGCATTAACCACTTTCTCCAGCCTCGCCGTCGATGTACAGAGATTCATCCGTGACAGGAGATATCTCCCTGCTTTCTGGAACCTTCTCCTGACTTTTATCCTCGGGATCGGGGCTGCATGGCTTGGTTTCATCCTCACCAAATTCTAGCCCCCCCCTAATGGCAGTCTCTACTCTCAGAATTTATGCCCCGATTTTTTTGAGCGCCTCGCGCAAGTTCCACTTCCGGGCAGTCAAAGCCTCAAAAGCAATTTGCGCGGGACAACCGGCGATTTGGGAAACAGTCCGAATGGCCCGGGCCTTGAGTTTTTCATTCGTGGGCGCGACATCGATCATATAGTTACTGATCACTTTACCGATTTTGACCATCGAAAGGGTCGTTAACATATTGAGCACGAGTTTTGTCGCCGTGCCCGAACGCAACCGCGTGGAGCCTGTCAAAGTTTCCGGGCCTGTGGCCAGATGAATACTGACATCCGGACGGAAAGGTTCCTCCCCACGCATTTTGGGGTTACAAGAAATCATGATGGTTTTCGCGCGCAATTTGCGCGCCTGGGCCAAGGCCGCCCAGACATAAGGCGTCCTGCCGGAAGCTGCTATCCCGCACACGACATCTTTCGATGTGATCCCCCGGGCCTTCATGACTTCTTCACCGGCCTGACGGTTATCTTCGGCTCCCTCGATGCCAGTCGTAATCGCGCGGGCGCCCCCGGCAATAATACCTTGAACCATCTGCGGTGGTGCACTAAATGTCGGCGGGCACTCACTCGCATCGAGGATACCCAATCGCCCGCTGGTTCCTGCCCCCACATAAAAAAGCCGGCCTCCTTTGCGCAATTTGCCCGCAATGATATCGATCGCCTCCGCAATTTGCGCAGACTCGCAACGCAAGGCAGTGAAAAGGAACCGCTCATCCTCGGCGATCATCATCTCCACCTGCTTGCGTGTGGACACTTCCGAGAGTTTAACCGTCCGGGGATTGCGGTCTTCGGTTGCAATCTTCGACAGGTCCACTAAGGGCATGGCTGTACCGCCCTTCCCCCCCTTTACGGGTGAGGGAGAGGAAATATTACCGGTTTTCCCCGCAGCAAAAAGTGCCGCCCCGGTGGCCCCGTCATACTTTACCTGAATAATTTGCGCGGGGATTTTTTGTTTCTTAAGCTCTGTCAAAAGCAATTTGCGCAGCAGTGGACGATTCTCGAAAAGCCCACCGATCAATGCCACCGGAAAAGGCCCCTTGATCTTCAGCTTTTTCTGGACGATACCGATATTCCGGGCGAAATCAGAGGCCGCGGCTCCGGTGATTTGTAATGCGGGGAGATTCTTGTCCGCAGCAGCCGCAAAAACTTCCGGGGCTAGCTGCGCAATTTGCGCTTTGTCGGCGCCTTGTCCCCAGGAAATTAATTCCCGGGGGGAATTCATCGAAAGCACTCTGAGAATCCGCACACCCAGCGCATCGACCTTTTCTTGTTCATCATAAACCTCGAATACCTTACGCAAAGCCTGATGTCCGATCCAATAAGCACTGCCGCTGTCTCCGAGCAAATGTCCCCAGCCACCGGCCTTTGTTTTTTGACTGCCTTTCATGCCAAAGACACAGGAACCGGTTCCTGCCAAGGCAATCACCCCTTCGCCCTGACCAAAGGCCGCAAATACGGCGGAGACCAGATCGTTATCAATCATCAGTCGTGTTTGTGCCCCAAAAACCGTTTGTGCGGCCTTACGGACTTTCTCCCTAGTCGCCGTGTCGATCACTCCGGCGATACATAACCCGATCAAAAG
>JAWXBN010000073.1 GCA_034440155.1 Verrucomicrobiota bacterium
CTTTACCTCATGAGCTTCCTTATGGAAAAAACCTAAATCCAAGGCCAGAAAACCAATCACCAATAACAGGAAGAGAACGTATGCCAGCCAGACCATATCTCCAGTGGCAGCAGAAAGAAATGGATTCATCGATAATGTAAGATTTATAGGATTCATATTTGATATTAAAATTGGCGGTTAGAGTCGCCCAGAATTCTGATTTGTCAAATGAAAAATCACCTTCTGAAAAGATGGTGTATTCAAACCAAAAATGAGACATAAATATTCCTCCCTACTTATTCGGGTGGATAATCTTCATCCTCTCAAGAACGATCAGGATTTGAGGCAGGACGATTAAACCGGTCAGTAGGCAAAAACTCATGGCGATCGTCATAACCAGCCCCAAGCTGGATAACCCGCGGTATTCTCCGGGAATCATACAGGCGAAACTGATGATGGTGGTGACCCCTGTCAGGAACATGGCTTTACCTGTGCTCGAAAGGAAAATACTAACTTTTCCATCTTCATCATAACGATCCACAATATAAACCCCGAATGACATCCCCAGCCCAATAATCAGGGGTAGTGTCACGATATTCGCTGGATTAAATGGTAAGTCAAAAAGGGTCATTGACCCCAGTGTCCAAAGAATCGCTAAAAACAGAGGGAAAATCACCAGCACTACCCGTAGGAAACTCTTAAAATGGAACCAGACCAAAATAATAATGACGATAACCGACATGGCAGCGGCTTGTACGAAACTATCCTTGAGCAGCGCAATATAAACCGTATTTTGGACTGGGGTCCCAGTCACGAGCGGGTCGATCTTGCGCAAATCATCCACAAACCGTTTCCCCTCGTCATAACCCCAGACATTTTCCTTCGGCTCGACTTCAATGGCAAATTTCCCTGTTTGGGGTGAATAAAAACGTTTCATCAGGGGCTCGGGAATATCCGAAATACCGATGGGTTCATTAACCTTGCTATTTTGGATGAATCTCAAGCCAGCACGCATTTTCCCGACGGTATCCTTATCGTAGCTCGATAAACGTTTACGCACTTCATCATCACTCATTTTCTGGAGGATATTAGAGGAGCGTTCGAGTGGGGCGATGAGTTTTTCAAAAATACCGATAGCTTGTTTTGCTTGGCCGGAGATAGCTGTGTATTTTTTTGCTTGGTTGTAGCCGTCTTGACAGGCCGCTAAAAGGGCGGCGATATCTTCGCGGGCTTTTTTCACATTCATCTCCGGGGCTTTTTTCTCGCTCAGGTCGACTTGTTGGAGCTGCTTCTGTATTCCCTTGATCATGGGGATTTTTTCTTCCTGACCTTCCGGAATCATTTCATAAATCCCTCGTATGGACTTCACTGTCGGCAGTTTTGCTGTGGCTTGCGCCATTTTACGGGAAGCATCGAGGTTATCCGCCACCAATACACCAAAAAGGATACTGAATGCCTGGGCATCGAGGGCCTCTAATGTCTGGACGGCATTTGTATGCCTCGCTTGGAGGTTCAGCAGGTTATAATCAAAACGCATGTTTTTGATTAAAGGCACGGAAAAAATGCTCATTGCGGCAAAAATCGAAAGCCAGAGCCAAGGACGCCCAAAAAAGAATATTTCCAAACGTGCCCCTCCGAGGGGTTTAAAAACAGAAGTCGTTTTCGGCGTGTGCAATTTGCGCCGATCGACCAATACAAGTAATGCCGGCAAAAGGGTAAGATAACCGATCACCGATAAAAACAAACCGGTTCCGGCCAGGATTCCCATTTCCCTGAGTCCGACAAAACTATTAAAACACATTGTGTAGAATGCCAAGGCATTGATGGTGCCTGTGGTCACAATGGCCACCCCGGTCGTCCCCATCGCCTTGATGAGGGCGTCATTATAATTACCCCCTTGGGTCAGCTCCTCCTCATAACGAGAGATAATCTGGATACCGAAATCAATCCCATGCCCGATAATCATAATGATTACTGCTTGCGAGATAATATTCAGGTGTCCTACGACCAATGCCCCCGCTCCGAGCGTCCAGAAAATAATACTCACCAGCACTCCCACAGTCACCCCGGGACGGACCATCTCCTTGAATGACAGGAAAACAATAAAAGCGATGATAAAGAAACAAACTGTCGAAGAGACAATACTGTCGTGGGTACTCATTTCTATCTCGTCCTGCTGGAGGACTAATTCCCCGGTCACCCCATAAGTCACTCCCGGGTGCAGTTTGTTAGATTCCTCGACCGTCTTACGGACAAATGCAATCGTCTTCTGATAAGGGGTAAATGAATCAGTCGAATTTTGAGACGGTGTCAGCAGCAGGATAAACATTTTCCCGTTATCAAATTCCAAATATTCCTTTTTCTCGAATTCCGCCTCGATATCGGAGATATTTTGCTCACGGGCAATATCCGTCCCCTTGAGATTGGCACCGGGGAGAGCCTTTTTCTTGCCGAGTTCATCGGCGAGTTTTTCCAGTTTCAATATAAAATCATCGACAAAATCACCAAAACCATCGAGGGCTTTGCCCTTATATTTCTCCAGGTTTTCAAATTCCTTCCTCGCCTCACCCAGCATGAAATTCACGTTCAAATCACTTTTCGTGTTTTTCATGGCCTGGGCCAGCTGGCCAGTCTGTTGGGAAATATTTTCCAATTCCTTTTTATCGAGGTAAAGGAGGGCCTTCTCCTTGATCTTAGAAAAGTCATTACGGTAATAAATATTTTTAATGTATTCCGGCCTTTTCGCGTAACTGGCCGCCAGTTCTGAAATAATCTTTTTATTCTTCGCCCGGTCCGGGGACTGGATCACGACCACTATATCCTCGGAAATATTAAAATCTTTGAGATATGTAAGCCATGCATGGTGGATCTCATCCTTGGAATCGATCAAGGCATTAGTATTCCCCACCACCCCGAGTTTAAATGCGGCCAGATAGATACTGAACACAGTAACCACTATCCAAAACACCACATAGACCCATGGGCGTTTGATAATATGCCGGGCAATTTGCTCCAGCGCCTGTTGTAATAAATTTCTTAAATATCCTGTTTTCATTTAGCCTGGAATTTTGCAGACCTATTGGCTATATCGTGAAACAATCAAATTCCAAGGAAATTTAATCCTTGTTGCTGTGATCCTGGATATTCGGGGGAAGCTTTGACTCCGGCGGCTTTATTTTTATCGACAGGATAATCGATGTCGCCAAAACGCCTATCACAAAAACCAAACTGAAGATTGTAGGGATTTTAAACCCGAAATAAACGAGTATCATCTTTGTCCCTATAAAAAGAAGGATAACCGATAACCCGTAATGGAGCAGGTGGAAAAGCTTTAACACGCCGGCCAAGGCAAAATAAAGGGATCTTAAACCTAAAATCGCAAAAATATTTGACGTATAAATAATAAAAGGATCACGGCTGATGGCGAAAATGGCTGGAATAGAATCCACCGCAAAAACAAGATCTGTCCACTCGATAAAAATCAGGATCACTAATAACGGGGTCGCAACCAAACGACCCTTTTCCTTAATCAAAAACCGGCTCCCGTGCAATTTATCGGAGACGGGGAGGACTTTCCTGATCAGTGCCAGCGCCTTATTTTGCTCAATATCTAATCCATCATCTTTATGGAAAATCAATTTCACCCCGCTGTAGATCAGGATCAGTCCGAAAACAATAATAATCCAGTCAAACATCTCAATGAGTTTCACCCCCGTAAAAATCATCCCCCCACGCATGATCAAGGCCCCTATAATGCCCCAGAAAAGTATTTTATGCTGGTATCGCGGAGGGATCTTGAAATACCCGAAAAGCAGGGCAAAAACAAAAACGTTATCCATGCTCAATGATTTTTCGATGAGGTAACCGGTCAAAAACTCTAATGCCGCCTTCCTGCATTGGCTTCCTTCATAGACACCGAACCATCCCAGTAATAGCCCGAGATTAAATACCAATGCCAGCGCGATCCAAAAGACCGTCCACCCTAAAGCTTCTTTAATCTTTACCTCATGCTCCGTGCGGTGGAATACGCCTAAGTCAAGTGCGAGCATCAAAAGGACAAAAACATTGAATGACACCCACCAGAACCAAGTTTCATGAAGCATAAGCCTCTTACATAACCTTCGTCATGGCCGATTTCAATCGGCAAACAAAATAAATCTTCCTATCCCATTCTCGATTCGTCATATTTTTCCGTACCCGATGATTTTTTCCAGTGCCAACCTTCTTCTTTCCCTCCTGACCAGCTCGATAGGCATGGGATATTTCATCTACGGCAAAAAACAGGCCCGCTATTCACCCATGGCTTGCGGCTTTATCCTCATGCTTTACCCGTATTTCGTCGAGAATATCATCATTAATGCCGCTATCGGAATGGTACTGATTGCACTGCCCTTTTTTATCGCTGAATAAACTTCAGCCGTTCCCCCTCTAAATTCCGCTATTGATCTTTACAGGGGAAGTCACCATCCTTGGCGGCTACTTATGAGTAAAAATGCCGCAAATGCTATTAGTCCGTCCCGCCAAGAGGATTTTCCCGAATGGTATCAACAAGTCGTCCGCGCTGCCGATATGGCGGAAAATTCCGATGTCCGCGGTTGTATGGTGATCAAACCGTGGGGTTACGGCATCTGGGAGAATATCCAATCCACCTTGGACAAGATGTTTAAAGACACCGGACACAAGAATGCTTACTTTCCCCTTTTCATCCCTTTGAGTTACCTCGAAAAAGAAGCCGAACACGTCGAAGGTTTCGCTAAGGAATGTGCCGTCGTCACCCATCACCGCCTGGAAGTCAATAAAGACGGCAAGCTCGTTCCCGCCGGTCCTTTGACTGAACCCCTCGTCGTGCGTCCCACCTCCGAAACCATTATCGGTGCGACCTACGCCAAATGGGTGGAATCCTACCGCGACCTCCCGATCTTGATCAACCAATGGGCCAATGTCGTCCGTTGGGAAATGCGCCCACGGCTTTTCCTGCGTACTGCCGAATTCCTCTGGCAGGAAGGCCACACCGCCCACGAGACCGAGGCCGAAGCTATGGAGGAAACCATTAAAATGCTCCATGTCTATGAGCGATTTTCCCGGGAATTCCTCGCCATCCCTGTTTACACAGGCGAAAAAAGTGCGGGTGAACGGTTCCCCGGTGCCGTCAAAACATTTTGTATCGAAGCCATGGTCCAAGACCGTAAAGCTGTCCAGGCAGGAACCTCCCATTTCCTCGGGCAGAACTTTGCCAAAGCCTCCAATATCAAATTCCAATCCCGCGAGGGCAAGGAAGAGCTCGCTTGGACCACCAGCTGGGGAGTGAGTACGCGCCTCATTGGCACCTTGATCATGACCCATTCCGATGATGACGGTTTGATCCTTCCGCCCAAAATCGCGCCCACCCAGATTATTATCATTCCCGTCACACCGAAACCTGACACGGCAGAGGCTGTCCGTGCCGCCTGTGCCAAACTCGCCGATGACCTCAAAAAAGAATCCTTTAATGGCAAACCCATCACTGTCGAAATCGACAACCGCGACCTCGGTGGTGGGGTCAAAAGCTGGGAATGGATCAAAAAAGGAGTACCTATCCGTGTCGAAATCGGACCCCGCGACCTCGAAAGCGGCAGTGTTTTTGTCGGACGCCGTGACAAGGGGGTTAAAGAAAAAGTTTCCCTCCCCGCCGCGCAATTTGTTTCGGGTGCGGGCAATTTGCTCGAAGATATCCAGGATAACCTCTACAATCGCGCCTTGGAATTCCGTAATGCTCAGACGCAAAAAATCGATTCCAAGGATGAATTCTACACCTATTTCACTGCGCAAAATGCGGATAAACCCGAGATTCACGGGGGATTTGCCCTGACTCACTGGGATGGCAGCGCGGAAGTCGAAGCCCGGATCAAGGAAGACCTTAAAGTCACCATCCGTTGCATTCCTTTCACAGATGCTCATACCGAAGCGGGGACTTGCCCCTTCACCGGAAATCCCAGCACACAACGTGTGCTTTGGGCAAAATCGTATTAGGCAGTAATCATACAATTTGCTTAAGGTCTGAGTTCTCCTGAGGGGGTTACTTCTTTATGACAGGCTCAAGATACGTCCAGACATTGGAAGCGATAACGCTTTGCCCGTTTTTTGTGGGATGAATGTAGTCGGGTTGGTTCATCTCGGGAATCCCACCGACCCCTTCCAAGAGATACGGGATGAGTAGAACCTTCTGATCCCGCGCAATTTGCAGGAAAACTGCGGCAAATTGCCCAACATAATCTTTTCCCATATTTTCAGGCATCTGCATTCCGGCCACGAGAATAACCATATCGGGATTGATTTTACGGGCTGCTAATATGGTTTCCTTGAGATTCGACGCGGTTTGTTTCGGATCGACACCACGCAGACCGTCATTAGCCCCGAGGGCAATGACAAGAATGTCTGCCCCGTTTTGTAGAGCCCATTTCACGCGGCGCAATCCTCCGGCGGTTGTGTCCCCGCTGATCCCAGCATTGATCACCTGTGCCTTAATTCCCGCAGCAGAGATTCTTTCCTGAATCAATGCCGGATACGCTTCTTTGTCCGGATCGTCCAGACCGTAACCCGCTGTGATACTATCTCCGAGAAAAATAATTTTTTTACCGGGGGGATTCTCAGCACTTGCAGGAATGGTGAATGCACTCCATATTAAAAATCCTATTAGCGGCAGGAATATCCTTCGCATTAATTTAAACAAATTGTAATTCATCATATATGCCGATTTTATCAGATCAAAATCACCGTGACACTATCGCGTCTGGATCAGACACTGTCAATTCCCCTCTCTTGGAAACCCACGGGCTGGGTCGCACTTACAAGACTGGAGACCATGAGCTCACCGTTCTTTCCGATGTGAATCTGCAAGTCGCCGCGGGTGAGTCCTGTGCCATTATCGGCCCTTCGGGCAGTGGAAAGACAACCCTGCTCGGACTCTGCGCAGGTCTCGACAGTCCCTCCAGCGGCTGGATTCGCCTCGGTGGCCAACGCCTCGAGAGTCTCGATGAAGATAGGAGGGCGGAGTTACGCGGTCGTATGGTCGGCTTTGTCTTCCAGAGTTTCCAGCTCATCCCGACACTCACTGCGATTGAAAATGTCTTGATCCCCCTAGAGCTCCGCGGTCTCTCGGGAAAAACCCGTGAAGCGGCTGATCTGCTCGCGCAAGTCGGACTCCAAAACCGTCTGACCCATTACCCCTCGCAACTCTCGGGAGGTGAACAGCAACGCGTCGCCCTCGCCCGTGCTTTCATCCACAAACCCGCGATCCTTTTTGCCGACGAACCCACTGGCAATCTCGACGCAGCGACCAGTGAACCTATTATTAAAATGCTTTTTGACCTGAATCGTGAGAATGGCACCGCGCTCGTGCTCGTCACACATGATCCTGCACTGGCGCGCCTTGCGGGACGTGTGATCTCCATGCGTGCGGGAAAAATCGTTTCCCAAGGAGAGCGACATGAGTCCGCATGATTCCCCAAGCTCAGTCGCCCCACGCAAATTGCTCCCGGCCCTGATTCATCCTTGGGTCTGGACAATGGCTTGGCGCGACAGTCGTTCCCAACGCCGTCGTCTCTTGGTTTTTGCCCTCGCGGTCGTCTCTGGACTCACCGCGCTGACCGCAATCCGTTCCCTCAAAGAAACGGTTGAAACCGCTGTCGACAGCGAGGCGAAATCTTTACTCGGCGCAGACCTGCACATTCGTTCCCGCCAGCAAATTGCTTCGGATAAACTCGCGGAGGTAATTCGTCTCAGTGAAGATTACGCCCAGGAAACGGGTATTTCCTCGATGATGGGTTTCCCGAAAGCCAATGCGGGGCGCCTCGTGCAAGTGCGCGGCATTGAGGGACGTTTTCCTTTTTATGGCGACGTCCGTACAGAGCCTGCTGGAGCTTGGGATCAGATGCTTGCAGGCGGCGGTGTGGTGCTCGAACCCGCCTTACTCGATCAGTTCGATCTCAAAATCGGCGACATCGTCACACTCGGTTCTCTGGAGTTACCCATCCTTGGCGTCATCGTTAAACCCGCCCCGCGCAGCAACCGCTTTAATGCGTTTGCCCCCGAGGCTTGCCTGAGTCTTGAACGCCTCGAAGAAACCGGACTCACAGGGACCGGGAGTCTCGGGTTCCGCCATCTTTACTTGAAAAATATCGACCCCGTGCAAGTTGCCGCCATCCGAGAGCAATTTGCGCAGGAAGGTTGGAAATTCGAAACGCCTGAAGACCGCCGAGACTCCATCGGCAAAGTTCTGGATAATTTCCAACAATTCCTCGGCATCATCTCGATGACCGCCCTGATCCTCGGTGCTATCGGGGTGGCTGGGGCAATCAGTGCCCATCTGGCACGACGAACCAAAAGCATCGCTGTCCTGCGTTGTCTGGGTTGCCCGGCAAAAGCGGCTTACGCGGTATATCTGGTTCAATCTGTCATCCTTTGCCTGCTCTCATCGCTTGCCGGTGGCGGGCTGGGCATGATCCTGCACCGTGCTGTCCTGGAAATCTTTAAAAACGATCTACCTGTCGCGGTGAGCATGACTCCGCCGTGGGGCATTTTGATTATCTCTGTCTTGATCGGGTTCGCCGTCTGTCTGGCATTCATTCTCTTGCCCCTATCCCAAATTACGATTGTGTCTCCCTCAATGGCACTCCGTGGTGAGTCCTCAGCATCAATAGCCCAAAAAGGCAAAGGGCATTGGTTCAAATCCCTGATAGTGCGCCTGCTGGCTCCGGGTTTTCTCGCGCTCATGCTGATTTTTCTGGCAGTCTCAAATATCCCAGACACCAAAAGAGCCTTCGGCATTGTGGCTGGACTGGGAGTAGTCATGCTCCTTTTGTGGTTGATTTCATTAGCAATTATCAATGGGGCACGGAAAATCGTCCAACCTTCTTGGCCTTACCTGATCCGGCAAGGACTTTCCAATCTTCATCGTCCCCTGAATCAAACCACTCTTTTTGTTTTTTCGCTCGGTCTAGGAGCTTTTCTGCTTCTCACCGTCCTGCTCGCCCGCCATGCGATTCTGGAAAAAATCTCCCTGACCGGCACCCAAGATATGCCCGACATTTATCTGGTCGATGTCCAGAAAGATCAAATCGACGGGGTCACCACTCTTTTAGAAAAGCTTAAGCTCCCCCTTCTCGAAAGTGCTCCTATTCTCACCATGCGAATCACCTCAGTCAAGGGAGTCCCTGTCCGTGCACTCAAAGAAAAGGGCAATGTGCCTGAATGGGTTTTGCGCCGGGAATTCCGTTCTAGCTACCGAGCAGGGCTAAATCAAACTGAGACAATCATCGCCGGGCAATGGCCCTCGGGCAATTTGCGCGGGCGCGATACTGTCGCCCTATCGCTGGAGGAAGAAATCGCCAAGGATCTCAGTGTCGGTCTGGGGGACATCATCGATCTGGATGTGCAAGGACTACCACTCAAAGCCGAGATCACCAGTATCCGCCGTGTGGACTGGAGCCGCTTTAACCTTAATTTTTTTATGCTTTTCACGCCGGGCATCCTCGATGACGCACCGGGATTTACCATCATGACCACGCGCATTCCCGAGGGAATGACGTCAGGGGAATTGCAACGTCTGCTGGTGCGGGACTTTCCCAATGTCAGTGCTATCGACCTGACCCTGATCCTCGAAACGGTCACCTCGATCATGGAGCAAATTGCTTGGGTGATCCAGTTTGTGGTGGGATTCACCCTGCTCTCTGGGGTGGCGATCATCGCCGGGAGTCTCATGAATGGGCGTGATCAACGCATTAAAGAAAGTGTTCTGCTGCGCACGCTGGGAGGTTCCTCCCGGCAAATTCTTTCGATTCTGCTCATTGAATATGCTGCCCTCGGATTTTTCTCTGGGCTGGCGGGCAGTGTGCTCGCGATGGGAGCTTATGTCCCGATGAGCCTGTGGATATTTGAAACCCGACCTTGGGGTGGATTTGCTTATCCCGTGGTCATCACGGCCTCCGCGACAGCCCTCTCCATCCTCGCGGGCTTGGCCCTGAGCCGGGGAGTGTGCACTCATCCCCCTCTTGAGATACTCCGTTCACAAGCCTCCACCTGAGGTATAGCTCTTTACACAACGAGCTCACCACAAAGGAAAAAGAACATAAAATATCCTCGGCAAGGGCTTGCAAAGATGGCGCGATTGATTATCTATTGTAATCATGTCAGACCAACGTCTCCATTCCGACGATTTATTAGCTCGAATTTCCGATGAAAGCCAGCGCGGGCCTTCCAGTGCGGAAGTGGGTGATTTACTCAAGAAAAAGGAGATCCAGCTCTCCGAAATCAAACGCCTCCAAGAACAACTTTCCCGTGAAAGCGAAGAACTCGAAGAATTCACCCACCGTAAGGAAGAGCTTTCCCGTGTCCTCGAAGACATGCTCGACCGTATCCAACGCGGCATGGCCCTCATGGAAAGGGCGGAGTTTGAAGAGCAAAAAACCATCGAAGAAATCCGCCAGACCCGTGAAAAATTCCAGATGCATCTCGATGAATTAACTCGGATAGAGGGGGTCTCTTGGAGCAGTCTCGACCAGAAAAAAGATCTTTATAAATCCATGTCCATGGTGGATGCCGCCCGCGAAGACTATAACCAAGCCCAGATCAAGCTCCATGTCCTGAGCGAACGCAACCAGATGATGCCCGAGGAGGGGGTAGTCTCCGGCACGATTAGTGGCCGGTCTTTCCGTATCCTCGTCCGGGAAGGTTTCGCCCATAATCTGGTCCTGATCCTCGCCATCCTTTTCCTGGCTGTCGTGATTTATATGAAGTACTAACCCCCGCCAGAGTGAAGGAGCCCTGTGCCTGACAATCCGACGCCACATGATCTGGAGGAGAGGAAAAAAGAGGTTCAGGCACTCAAACGCCAGCTCCAAAATAAGCTCAATGATATTGAAAAGCAAATGAGCAGTTCGACCCTATTAGAAAAGGAAATCGAACTCGAACGCCTCGAAAGGCATCAGCAATCCCAAGCCTCCCTGTATTCGACCCTCCCGGCCGATACTGATGATCACAAACCCCGACACCAGCCATCCCTCCAAAGACCCCGGGGCCTGAAAGTCAACCAACGCAATTTTCGCAACCGGATTCTGATTTTAATCGGGGTCCTCTTCTTCATTGTTTACTTAATTTTCCACGCTGTTAAATAATGATCCATGCATTTTGGAATATTACAGTTTCCCGGATCGAATTGTGACCAGGACATGTACCATGTCGCCACCAAGGTTCTTGGTGTCAAAGCGACGTACATCTGGCATAAGGACAATGAAATACCCGACGCGGACATCTATGTGGTCCCCGGAGGATTTTCCTATGGTGATTATCTGCGTTGTGGGGCCATTGCTCGGTTCTCACCAGCGATGAAAGAAGTCGTAGATCGCGCCAATAAAGGGGCATTGGTCATCGGCATTTGTAACGGATTTCAAATCCTTTGTGAGTCAGGCCTCCTGCCCGGGGCATTGATCAGAAATAAAAACCTGCATTTTATCTGTGAACAGGTGAATCTCCTCGTCGAGAATACGAATACCCCCTTTACCTCCGGACTCGACAAAGCACAGGTCTTAAAAATCCCCATCGCCCACGGGGAAGGATGTTATTTTGCCGAACCCGAGACGCTGGCACAGCTGAAGGCTAATGAACAAATCATTGTCCGTTACTGTAATAAAGAGGGCCAAGTCACCCCCGAGTCAAATCCGAACGGGTCACTCGAAAATATTGCCGGTATCTGTAATGAAGCCCGGAATGTCTTTGGACTGATGCCCCATCCGGAACGGGCTTGTGAACCGATCCTCGGATCCTCGGACGGGCTGCAAATTTTCCAGTCGATTATTTCGTCAATGGCCAAAGGTTAGTGAATCACTCATGAATCCCTTGACCCCGACATATCTCAAAGTCATTGAGGAGGAGTTGCTTGTCGGAGTAGAAGCCGCTGGAGCCGCCGACCAGCCATGGATCGGTGCGGCAAGACTCAATGAAGTCCTGCGTGTGTGTGTGCGGTGTGCACTCAAAGACCAGGCCCTGTTTACCCCCATCCTCAAGAAAGTCATCCATCCTCTGGTGAAAGGGTACTCTAACCTCCTGCCAATGACCGATAATGATGCCCTGCTCTGGGGTAATCTCCAGCTTTCCATCCGCCTCCTGCGCGAAGAATGGACTCCCCTGACCACCCCGCACCGCTACCGTTCCGCTCATGCCCTGATTGAACGTTTCCAGTCCCTGTGCCGACAACGCCCGGAATTAACCCAAGTCCAGTCCATCGGTCAGGTTCCCCTCGGCCAATCTACGATCGACATCCTCCGGATCAAGCTTGCAGCACCAGACGGGCGCGAGGATGAGAAAATCCAGGTCGCTGTCACCGCCGGCATGCACGGCGACGAGGCTGAAGGGATCTACGCCATTTACCGTTGGATTAATGAAATCTATAACCGTCCCCACCTCCTGAAATTTTACACTTTCTCACTTTATCCTATGCTGAATCCCTACGGCTTCGAGTATGGAGCCAGGGGAAATGCCAACGGCATCGACCTGAACCGGGAATTTCAGGATATTCCCAAAGAGCCCGAAGCATTGGTCATGCAGAAAGAATTCCAAAACCGGAAACTCGACGGATTGATTAATCTCCATGCCGACGATGATTCCGAAGGACTCTACGGTTACGCTAACGGTTCATTGCTTAGTGAATCCCTCGTCAAACCGGCACTGCATGCTGCATCGACGATTATCCCGATTAATTTCTCCCTTATCATCGACGGGCATAAAGCCGAAGGCGGGATTATCAAGGAATCTGTTTCGGGAGCCCTCCGCCCACTCACTCTCCATGCCAGCGAAGGACATGAACCTTTCGACGTGACCTTAGAAACGCCCAACCTGATGAGCCTTGTCAGTCGAGCTACAGCTCATATCCTGATGCTACGCAGCCTCATCGATGAACACCGTAAATTCATCTCCCAAGCCGCAAATCTGTAGATTCTTTACTCCTTGATGGTAATCAGGTGTCTCCTTGTACGAGGAGCACGCAAGAGTCCTGACAGAGTCTGGAACTCACGAATCAACAACCCCGCGGATTGACGCTCGAAATTCGACGAAAAATCCAAGCATGTCGAAATCTCAAAATAGGCACTGACCGGACGCTGAACGAGACAATTTGCCGGACTGAATGTTTCTATTCCCGGGTAAAGTGTCCGCAGGCGCAGCCAACCAGGCCGTTCCGCCAGAGACCAGCTATTGATATTCTCCTCCTTAAAAAGCCATTTACTCCCCAGAGCACCGCCTGTGATCCCTTCCAGTTCGGGACGATTAAATTCATCATTCAGATCAGGAATCCATTGATTTATTTGGGGATCGTCGAGAGGTTTCGGATAAGTAAGTCCGGGGCCGTTAGAATCATTTACAACCGGCCAGTTTTCCGTGTCCCAATCGATTTTATCCACATGCATTTGGCGGCATAAAGCGGGTCGTAAAGCATCGTAATAATTGTATACATAATACCATTGATGATCAGGACCTATGACGGCTGTTCCCGTATTCGGTGACTGGAAACGAAGGGAGGAACGAATGATATCACGGGGGCATTTTTCAATACTCGAGGTCACACAATAGAAGTCTTCATTCACACGCACAACACATGGATCAGACCAATGACCATTTGCCATGACCGGATTTGAAAATGTGCCATCCTTATTATGACTCAAATGCATGTCGTTTTCATCAATGATAAAATATTTTCACACCCAGACTCAGACTGAAAATCTCAGTCTTTTCTTTCCAGGTAAAAGTCCTCTGACATTCCTCGAAACCCGGACCGGGAAATGAAATACTGACGCCTCGCTAACGCCTATCAATTAGGAAATTAATATGGACATGATGCAAGTATATATATCTTCATCTTGTGCGTGTGGCTGGACATTAAAATACGATGACTGATTCATACCAAGCGCCAGAATTTAAAAAATCAGATTAATCGGATAAAAAAGACGAGGACCGGTAACCCTCATGAAGAGACTACTAGGGGAAAAGAGCGGTTACCGGCCTCGTTAGCTCACCACCCGTGTGATGAACTTGTCCCAACCTCTTACAATGATTAACCTATCACGATTTTTACGGTATTAGGGTGAATTATGATGAATGGTAAAAATCAGGCTCTGAATGGGTCTATATCCTTACAAATAACCCCCTCATCTCTTCAACGTATAAATTGAGACTTTCGGCTTTCTTCCCTTATCCCAACGGGATTGCATCATATAGTCCAATGGTCGCCCCGACACCTCGGCAATTCCTCCCCAGACAATCAGAAGATTGTCCCTCTATTTTTTTTCTTCGTGGTGCAATTTGCTCGCCCTATCAGGAAATTCAAAAAAAGAACGAGGCCTGATAACCGCTATGAAGAGACTTCTTAGGGGAAAAGAGCGGTTATCGGCCTCGTCTAGTCCACTACTTGCGTAGCGAACTTGTCCGAACTTCTTTCACTGGCAAAAATATCATGGCATCTAAAAAAGAGTAATAAAATATGATGAACGGTAATAACAACTATTTAAACGGTCTTATTTCTTTACAAATAACTATAACGGAGGGGTAATATATATAAATAATTAACCCCGTACGGATCGATATTTTCGATTGAAGCTAAACCATTTATGACTAAGCTAGAGGTAATGAATAGCTCCGCCTCCATTACTTTACACGAACCAATTACTTTGGAGACCATTTCCCAAGAGATTATCAATTGCCGTAAGGATCTCATCCCCTCAAAAAGCCGCATTGCATTTGTCTTTATGACTGAACACTTTTTCGCGATGGCCGAGGATATCCTCGAAAGCGTGAGGGTCGATGGTCATGCAGGGACTGTCGTGGGTTGCTCCGGCTCGGGTGTCTTGGGCACGAATACAGAAATCGAGCAAAGCCCGTCCTTTTCCCTGCTCATGATGAATCTGCCCCAAGGCTGTGAATTCAATACGTTCCGTTATAATCAGGAATTCATCGAGAACCAGACTTCATCGGAAGAATGGTTTGAAAAGATCGGCAAAAAAAAGGGGGATCAATCAAAATTCGTCGTATTCTCCGATCCGTTTACGGTTGATTCCTTGGCATGGATGAAAAGCTGGAATGCCGCCCTCGACCATTCCCCCACGACAGGAGGTTTGGCCAGCGGGAATATGGGCAACCGCCAATCACGTATTTTCCTCAATGGCCAATCTTTTTCCGAAGGTGGGGTGGGTCTCCATCTCTCCGGTGGCCTAGAAATCCACACGGTCGTCTCCCAAGGATGCATCCCGATTGGCAAATCACACATCATCACAAAGGCCGAACAGAATATTATTTTTGAGCTCGGCGGACGCCCTGCCTACGAGGTGCTTTCTGAGACGGTGGACTCCCTGAATGATGAACTCAAAAACCGCGCCCAGGGCAATCTTTTCATCGGTTTTGTCATGAACGAGTACAAGGAGAAATTTAAACGCGGGGATTTCCTCGTGCGCAATTTGCTCGGGGCCGATCAGGCAATGGGAGCTTTAGCTGTCGGTGAATGGCCTCATGTCGGGCAAACTATCCAATTCCAACTCCGGGACTCTAAAACCGCCCATGAAGACCTCGAACACTGGCTGGAAGAAAAAAAGTCCGAGCTCAAAGGTAAACAAATCCTTTCCGGATTAATGTTCGTCTGCAACGGGCGGGGTAAAAACCTTTTTAAAGAAGGTAATCACGACGCAAAAACGGTTGCTAAGTTCTTTGGCGATATTCCCTTAGCCGGATTCTTTTGCAACGGGGAGATCGGACCCGTCGGTAAATCGAATTTCCTCCACGGGTACACCGCTTCCCTAGCCCTTTTTGTCGAATCGAGTGATCCAGCCGCCACAGCCTCTACTCAGTCCAAATAACATTTCCCCTTATGCCCAATCTTCCTTCCGGGATCAGCAAACTCATTGAGAGTATCCCCCTGCCGGTATTAGGCCCCGGCCATCCCCTCCCTGACGCCCGACTTAATATCTCCCCCTTTATTAAGGATATTCCTGCACAAAACCCCGTAATGAATCAATGTTGTGTAGCCGCTCTCTGGCTCTTGAATGACTACCTCGATGATTCCCACAAGATTTCGCAGGATATCCCGACGTCCACAGGGAGCTACTGGCACGGGATCATGCACAGGCGCGAGCCCGACGCAGGTAATGCCGCCTACTGGTTTAATCGCGTTGGTAAACACCCCGTTTTCCCCAAAATCACTGCCGTAGTCACCCCCTTGATCAATGAGGCAACTTGCCCCCAAGCCCCGTTTCTCGCACTCACCGACAGCTGGGATCCGTTCTATTATATCGGATTATGTGAGCAGTATCGTGATTCGGGACTGCCTGAGGAGATGCTTTGCCGACAAATCCAATTGGCCGAGTGGCAAACCCTTTTTAACTACTGTTTTGTCCAAGCCGGCACAGTATGACGCAAGTTGCGCTTGTCTTTTTGGCCTAAAAATGGCTTTCTCACATGCCTTATGAATATCGGTAAAGACAAAATTACTTATCTGGATAATAATGCCACCACTCAAATCGCCCCGGAAGTCGTGGAGGCAATGTTACCCTTCTTAACCGAGTTCTACGGAAACCCCTCGAGCTCCTACCGTTTCGGCAATCAGATCACCCTCGCTATCGAAAAAGCCCGTGAGCAAGTCGCGGCATTGATCGTGGCTGACCCGAGGGAAATCATTTTTACCAGTTGCGGCACGGAGTCCGATAATGCGGCCATCCATTCAGCCCTTATTACTCAACCGGGCAAAAAACATATCATCACCACAAAAGTCGAGCATTCCGCCGTTAAAAAACAAACCGAATACCTCGAATCTCAGGGGTACGAAATCACCCGCTTGGATGTCGATAGTGACGGAATGATCTCACCCGATACTCTCGAAGCCGCCATCCGCCCGGATACGGCCATCGTTTCTATCATGTGGGCCAATAACGAGACAGGCGTCCTCTTCCCCGTGGAGCAATTTGCTGAGGTTTGCAAAAAGAAAAATGTCCTTTTCCATACGGACGCCGTACAGGCCGTCGGCAAAATCCCCATTAATATGGCGGCTAATAAAATCGATATGCTCTCCTTATCCGGCCATAAACTTCATTGTCCCAAAGGTGTGGGGGTTCTTTTCGTCCGTAAACGGGTCAATTTCAAACCTTACTCAATCGGCGGCGGACAGGAACGCGGCAAACGGGGCGGCACCGAAAATGTCGCATCCATCGTGGCTCTGGGCAAAGCGTGTGAACTCGCCCTCCATCTCATGGACAAAGAGAATACCGAAGTGCGCAAACTCCGCGATGACTTAGAAAATGGATTAAAAGCCGCCATCCCGGGAGTAAAAATCAATGGGGAATCATCCCCCCGCCTTCCTAATACGATCAGTATCGCAATCGACGGGGTGGAAGCCGATGCGATCTTGGTTAATCTCGACCGTGAAGGCATTTGTGCCTCCAGCGGTTCAGCCTGCACGACCGGCTCCCTTGAACCTTCCCACGTTCTCAAGGCCATGGGACTCTCAGACGAGGCCGCCAAAGGCTCCATCCGCCTCTCCCTGAGCGTCTATAACCAACGCAAAGATATCGACCAAGCCCTCGAGGCCCTCCCCCGCATCATCAGCAAATTGCGCACCCCCGTCCCCGCATAACCGACTCGACGCGCTCGAAAATCCATCCGGCTAATGGTTATATTTCCACACAGGAAGAAAATCAGTTTCACGGCACAAGTCCGCGGGAGTAACGCAAAGTTTTTTCTCATTCTCTTTTAGGGCGAGCGGCCCTGCTTGCCTGCCAGAGCAATTTGCATCACGAAGAACAGAAAGGCACGAAGGATGAGGAAATCAGGATGGCCAAACTAATTCTGTAGGATGAGCGGCCCTCCCCCTCTCAATTCTCGGCACTCAAAAATACGATGAGCCAAACAATTTGTAGCGTGACTATTATGGTTTAATCCATTTAATTCGTCATTAAATTATGTCCGAAATCTCTCTTTTATCACTAGCCGATTACCATATGCACACACCCCTCTGCAAACATGCCAGCGGGGCACCGTGGGAATATGTGGAAAAGGCCATTGAACGCGGCATTGGAGAAATCGGTTTTTCCGATCATTGTCCCATGCCTCCCTGGTATGATCCTGATTTCCGGATGAATTCCAATCAGATGCCCATTTACCAAAGGATCGTCGATGATGCCCGGCAACGGTTTTCGGATTACAAGGTGAAGTTCGGGATTGAGGCGGACTTCCATCCCGGCACAGAGCTCTATATCGAAACACTGACCAAAGACTATGATTTCGATTATGTGATTGGTTCTGTCCATTACATCAATGACTGGGGTTTTGACAACCCCGACCTCGTCCACCGTTACGATGAAATGTCGATCGAGGATATCTGGGAGCGGTATTTCTTTTTATGGGAACAGGCTATCTGCACCGGGCTTTTTGATATCATGGCTCATCCGGACCTAGTCAAAAAATTTGGTCACCGCCCGAAAGGGGATTTGACCCAATATTACAAAGGCCCCCTTTACCAATGTATGAAGATGGGGGTCGCAATCGAAGTCAGCACCGCCGGATTAAGAAAGCCAGTGGGCGAGATTTACCCGAGTGAGGATTTCCTTAAAATCGCATTTGAACATAATATCCCCATTGTCATTTCATCGGATGCCCATAAACCGGCTGAAGTAGGGATGGATTTTGAAAAGGCATTAGAATTAGTCAAAAAAATCGGATACCGCCGGACAGCCCGATTTACTCAACGTAAAATAGAATTTATCGATATTTAGACAGCTTGGGGGGCCTCGCGCTGAGGCTACCCCTACAAATATTTAATAGACCGTCCAAAAAACCTTTACCCATCCCAAATACTGAAATCCATGGATCGCCAAAATCCCCGGGAGGGCAAGGATAAATGAAAATGAACTCGGGATCTGACTTTGCAAAGCCCTCGCATTCACCGTGAAGGACTCAGGATCAGAATAGATCTTAAAATTAGGGAAAAAGGACGGGACCTTTTGTTTATAAGACCTGAAGGAATCTCCGTAAATGGACTCTAGGCGTTCCTCTTCCTTCTTGATGACCGAAGGGTAATAGAGGGCAAAAGCGATAATGATGAACACGGGGGCTGTTAATGTCATGGTGAAGAGCCCGAAACCAATCCCTCCCACTAAACTAAAAAAATAAAGCGGATTACGGGTCATCGAGTATGGTCCTTCTACAACGAGGATTTTATTCTTATAACCGGCAATGTAGACAGAGCACCATATTCTCCCGATGGCTCCGACCCCGGAAAGGATGATTCCAAAGCTTAAAAAAATAATTTGGATGATCTCACTCTGGGTTCTCCAGTAACTTCCAGACAGTAATAAAAAAATAATTAGACCAAATGCTAATATCCGGGTTAAAAAAATGCGGTCATCAAAAATTTTCTGCTTAATTTTTCTTACAAAAATTTCCACTGGCATTCAAAAACTTTCTTCAATTTTTAAACTATTCATACGAGCCAAAAATTAAAGCCTTTATGTATATATTTGTGAAGACCTATTTTATAAATGCAATAAGTGTCAATTTATTATTTTTACTAACATTAAAAGGTCTTTGATTGACGAATATTTGTATGAACTTCCGCTTGTAATTCACGGGATTTTTACCAAACTCCGCCCAATCAACACATTAATTCTAACCCCTATTATATGAACCCCATTCATCCCGGCATTTGGAAAGTCACCCTTGGGACACCCGAGAAACTCACCCCCATAAGCATGCGTAACCGTCAACCGGTTCCCGTTGAAAGATTCACGCAATTATCAGAAACCACTCACCCACCCTTTGAGAGTAGCCAGATTAAAAGTTACCAAACCCAACGGGGGTTTGTGATTGAAATCCCACTTGGATTTGAAGATTCAGTTTATGGACTAGGACTGCAATTAAAATCCTTTAACCAGATCGCCAAGAAAAAAACCCTGCGTGTCAACTCGGACCCCATCGCCGATGCGGGAGACTCCCACGCACCGGTCCCATTTTATGTAACCACATCCGGGTACGGGATTCTCGTGGATACAGCCCGTTACGCGACATTCTATGTCGCCTGTGCCACACCCCTTCAAAAGCGGGAGGCTCATGATAAAGGTCAAAAAACGAATCTTGGTGCTTTTACCCAGGACCTGTATGTCGATAAAAGTGTCGCACAAAATAAACGGATTTTTATCGAAATCCCCCACGTCCAAGGAGCTGATATCTACATATTTGGTGGACCAAATATGAAAGATGCCGTTTCCCGTTACAATCTCTTCAGCGGTGGTGGGGTCCTCCCTCCCCGTTGGGGTCTCGGGGTGTGGTATCGGGGCCGGGCTGATTTTGGAACGGATGATTTCCTGAAACTCGCCGACAATTTCCGTTCGAGTAATATGCCCTGTGACGTATTGGGGTTTGAACCCGGCTGGCAAACCCACTCCTATGCCTGCTCTTATGTCTGGAATACCGAAAAATTCCCTAACCCCAAAGCGGTCGTAGATGCCCTGGCGGAAAAGGGATTTAAGGTCAATCTCTGGAGTCACCAATTTACCCACCCCGCCTCCCCCATCTATCAGCAAGTGCAAGATTTTTCTGGGAATTTTGAGGCATTTAAACAAGGCGTCGTGCCTGATTTAACCCTGCCGAATGTCCGCAAAATCTTTGCAGACCATCATGACAAAGAACATGTCTCCCTCGGGGTATCGGGATACAAACTCGACGAATGTGATAACTCCGACTTCATCGCATTCCCCTGGTCTTTCCCTGAAATCTCTCAATTCCCCGGCGGTCTTGACGGTGAACAAATGCACAGTCTCATGGGGGTGAACTACATGGAGACAATCGACAGCGTCTTTGTGAAGCGCAATTTGCGCACGTACTCGGAAGTGCGTAATGCCCACGCCCTGTCGAGTTCTTATCCCTTTGTCCTCTACAGCGACCTCTACGACCACAATGACTTCATCCGCGGGGTGGTGAATTCCGGATTCAGCGGTTTACTCTGGTGTCCTGAAGTCCGTGAAGGGGCTTCCGAGGAAGATTTGATCCGCCGTATCCAATCAGTCTGTCTCTCCCCACAAGCACTCGTGAATGCTTGGTATATCAAAAATCCCCCTTGGAAACAGTGGCGTTACACTGAGAATAACGAAGATAAATTCCTCGAGAATTACGAACAACTTGAAGCAAGTTGCCGTAAGTTTTTCGAACTGCGCATGCAATTAATCCCTTACCTATACGGGGCATTCTACCAATATTACCTAAAGGGGACTCCCCCTTTTCGCGCCTTGGTCATGGACTACCCCCACGACAAGGAAACCTACGGGGTGGATAACCAATGGATGATGGGGGATAACCTCATGGTCGCCCCGATCGTCGCCGGAAAGGCCGAACGTGAAATCTACCTTCCTGAAGGGGAATGGTTTGATTTCTGGACAGGACAGAAATATCCGGGCTCCCAAAAAAGCACCATGAAGGTTCCCCTGGATATCATTCCCCTTTTTGTGAAATCGGGAACAGTCCTGCCTCTGGCAAAACCAACCCCACACACAGGAGACCCAAATAGCTTTAAACTCGATATATTCATCTACGGCCAGGGCAATTTGCCTGCAACACTCATCGAAGATGACGGCAATACTTATGACTTCACCCGTGGGGTCTGCAATCTGGCCTCTGTGAGTTCCAGCTCCGGCCAAGCTCACCTCGTGCGGACCGGACAGTTCAACGGGCAACAATACACTATCGAATCAACCAAACATATCCAATAATGAAAAACTTTCCTGATGATTTTTTCTGGGGCTCTGCCACCGCTTCACACCAAGTCGAAGGGGCATGGAATCTCGATGGTAAAGGTCCATCCATCTGGGATGCTTTCGGGCATACTCCCGGTGGTCAAAGACGGTTCAAATGCTGATGTAGCCTGCGACCGGTACCATCGCTATATGGAAGATGCCGCCCTGATGAAAAAACTGGGGCTGAATGCCTACCGTTTTTCTATTTCCTGGCCCCGCACTTATCCTCATGGCCATGGAGAGGTCAATCAAAAGGGGCTGGATTATTATTCCCGTCTTGTGGATTGTTTAATCGAAAACGGGATCAGCCCGATGGCCACCCTTTTCCACTGGGACCTGCCATTGGCTATCCACCAGAGTGGCGGCTGGCTCAACCGCCGGTCCGTGACATGGTTTGAGCAATATGCCCGCACGGTGATCAAAGCATTGGGTGACCGGGTCAAATACTGGATCCCGATCAACGAACCTAATGTCCATTCCAAACTCGGATACCGCCATGGATGATGGATGGCATGCCCCAGCATCCGTAGGAGGCTGTTATACAGCCTTGTGCAGGTCCAATCACCATCTCACACTCTGCCACGGGGCAGCCGCAAGAGCCGTTAAAGAGCTTGTCCCGGGAGGAATTGTTGCAACAGGGGTGAATATAGCCGCTTTTTATCCGCTGAATAATGAACCCAAAAATGTCGAAGCATATCGCCATTGTGAAGAAGACCAGACTTTCTGGTATCTGGATCCGATCTTTAAAGGTGGTGGTTACCCTGAAGCAGCCCTGAAACGCGCCTATGATCATGGGGACGATTTCTTCGTGAAAAAAGGCGATGACGAACTCATGCACGCGAATACCGATATTGTCGGGTTTAACCACTATTTCAGTATCTGGGTGGAATCGGGTGATACTCACACCTACCAAGGATGGAATTATGGCAAACCCCCTGAAGGATTAGAGAAAAATTCATGGGACTCTGTGGTTTATCCCCAAGGTTTTTACGATTGTTTCAAACAGCTTTCAGAGCGTTATAAGGGATTCCCCCAGATGATTACCGAAAATGGTTTACCCGAACCAACAGACAAAGTCTCAGATGACGGACGTGTTCACGACACGGGGAGGGTGGAATATATTAAAAAATATGTCGGGGCAATGAAACGAGCACTCAATGATGGAGTCGATATCCGTGGTTATATGTTCTGGAGTTTTATGGATAATTTCGGGTGGGCTGAAGGGTATCACATGCGGTTTGGCCTCGTTCATACCGATTTGAAAACCCTCAAACGCACCATCAAGGATAGTGGTTATTGTTATCAAGAGATTATCGCTAGCAAAGGGGCTCACCTTTAAATACAAGCCTCGATTCTTATCTTGAAAATATTCAAGGGCAACCAGTACGGTTGCCCTTTTTTCTTTTTTAAGAATTTAATCCAATAACAGAAACCTTTTGAGCCAAACACCGATATTTAATCAATCAGATAAACTTTATTGGTCTGTAACTTCCCATTTTCGGCAGGTTTCCCTGAAATGACCTCAATCGCATTTGCAGCAGGGGAAACTTGTTCCTTGAATGAGAAGAGATGTTTCTTCTTTCCATCTTCGGATTCCCAAAGCACACCTTGTCCATCCTTGAGAACCGTCCGTTTATCCATGGATGAACGGATTTTTTTGTAAGCGGTAAATAAATCCCTCAATTGGACAATGACCTTCGGATCGCGTTCTGCAACCGGAACCTGCCAGCATGCCATATTAGGAACGCGTTTATGTGCGATACACTGGAAAAGATAATCGACAGAAGATTTCCCACGGAGAATCTCATTGTCAATATATTCATGAGTCCCCTCTTTTACGGGAGGATGGACACAGGAATCATAGGAGTAACCAAGGTCTTCATCCCGATAAGTATCGCCCCCATACATTCCCAGACATGAATGACTGGAAAATGTCGTAATCGCCTCAGGCATTAGGTAAAGCCCCTCATTGGCCAAATCGGCATAAACCTTAGCCATCCGTTCAAACTGAGGTTTCATTGTGCCCGCAGAATAATCAAGCTGCCACCAGCCGAGATTAGAGAATGAATCCCAGAGGAAACCCTTTAATCCTGTTTTCCGGCTGATATCGATCACCCGTTCAATAACATAATCACACATAGGACCATTGAGATTCAACGGCCAACAATCTCCGGGGTATCCTGTGTCGGGATGGTACCCACTCTCTTTTGCTGCAAAGACACCAAATTTACCGGTTCCTTTTCCTTTATTAAAGTTCCCATGCCTCCATTGCGAGTTTGGGGCCATGTGAGTGGCGATCCACGAAAGTATATTGATGTTTTTTGATTTTCCGTAATCACAAACTTTTTTTAAGCCTTCTTCCCCACCCCTCATCCGATCGACTTCCCAATCAATCACGGCGCATTGGTTCGAAAGGCATAACTTCTCCAAGGTGCTTGTATGGCCGAGGGTGTCCGCGACTTTGACTTTTGCCAGTTCATCCATGTGTGTCTGGCCACTTTCCCAGATCGGGTCGATCATCACATTGTCAGCATTCAATTCCGAAGCCAGATCAATGACATCTTGGTATGACTCGTCAAATTTCACATTCACCCATACATTCTTACAAAGTGTGATTTCCGGTGGCCCATCTTTTCTGATATCAAACTGTTTGCGGGCTTTATCCCGTTCGCGGTCATGCATCCGGGTCCAGAGATTCATCAGATCGACATTATCCAGTGTATCCGGGCAATAAAGTATCGTCTTGGGATTTGTCTTGAAAGACGCACTCTCAGCAAAGAAATGCATGTCCAAAATCCTCAAATGGTTGTCACCTAGCCCTTTTTCAACAACCGTACGGATCAGGGATACCTCGTCGAAATAAGCTAATAAAACACCTTGATTGGCTTTGCCCCGTTGTAAATCATAGGCTGGCAAAAGTGTCCAACGCGCCCAGAGATTGCCAGGCATACAACCAATCTCGTGTTCGAAACCAGCGGTCGAATAAGCCATTTCCTTGCCCAGCTCGGCTCGGGCGGGGGTGAGCCAACTGCGGAGCACTTGGGTATTCCCCTCAATCGTGGCCCCAATCTCCCAAGTCTGGCGGTCAAGGACACGGTGGAACTTCAGACTATCATTGTCTGCCTCAAACCAATATTTAAAACCGTTAAACGTGTGACCATCAATTTGATCCTGGACCGGGCGGAGCTGTATCCTGAAATCAAGCTCTTTAACAGGAGCATCCCAACAAATATCCCGGAAACAAATATCCCCGGAAGTATCCCTTTTCTCGCGGAAAGGATAATCATTCGAGCTAACCGCTTTTAAATGGATGATCGTGCCGTCCGCAATTTGCTCGGTTTTGACAAAATGAAACCGGGAAAAAATATCACCTGAATAAGTATCAAACCATGGAAGAAAGCGTATATCAGGATTCCTGAGTGGGATGCCGTCATTTGTCACCGTTCCAATAGACACGAACTCACCACGATCATTGATTTTGGGGATGATTTCAATAGGGCCAAATTTTATTTTTGTCATAATCAGAATAATGTTAAAATCAAAGCCCTACCGGAGTATGCATTATTTACAAGCGTTGATTTAGATTTATTTACACAATCAAAGACTAATAACCCTGTCATTAAGGATAAACTCCCTCTCCTTTTATCAGAAAAAAGGATAAACTCCTTGCCGGGAGAATAAGTGATTGGTAATGAAGTTTTTATGGGTGCCGAACAAAAACCAGCAGAGGATCGAAAAATCGAAAATCCAACTATTTTTGGATTCGATTCTTATTCACCAAAGGAAATTGCTGAAAGGGTCGATAAATTAGGGATCACCAAAGCGCGACTCCCGCTCTTGCCCATGTCGGCTCTCGGCATTATGGCTGGTGGCTTTATCGGTCTGGGAAGCATGTTTTACACCCTAGTGGTAAGCGATCCGACACTAAATTTCACCCTTGCACGAGTCATTGGAGGGCTCGCTTTTTCATTGGGATTAATCCTGGTTGTGATTGCTGGAGCAGAACTTTTTACGGGGAATAATTTACTCGTCATGGCCTTAGTAAGCCGGAAAATTACTTTTTTTGAATTAATCAAAAACTGGACCATTATCCTGATCACGAATTTTTTAGGAGCATTGGGCCTCGTACTCATTGTTTATTATTCACATCATGCCGCCATGCACGATGGTGCTGTCGGCTTACAAGCAGTAAAAATCGCTATTTATAAGACTTCCGCCCCGTGGAGTGAGCTCTTTTTCAAGGGTATCTTGTGTAATCTCCTTGTATGCTTGGGTGTCTGGATGGCCATGTCCGGACGTACCGTCACAGACAAGGTTCTCGCATGTATCTTTCCTGTCACCGCCTTTGTGGCGGCGGGTTTCGAACATAGCGTGGCAAATATGTATTTAATCCCCCTGGGAATCTTACTTAAAGGGAGTTATGGCGAGGGGTTAACTTTAATTAATCATCTCACATGGAGCGGGTTTATATATAATATGGTTCCCGTCGTTTTAGGAAATATCTTTGGGGGAAGCGTTATTGTCGCGCTAGTCTATTATATCATTTATCGACGAAAATAAGGGGTGTCACAGTCAGGAACAAAACTTACTTCGACGCGTTTTTTTCTATTTGTGTCAACCTTCCGCCAATCAAGAGGACGGTAATGCTTTGAAGAAACATCAGTACTCCCGCCCCTATCCCGACATAAAACAGGGTAAACTGTCCTTGGATCGGGACTTTTAATTCACCGCTGGCGATGAGTAACTGGTCATGGACAGTCTGTAGGCTTGCGCTGATCTTTGGACTGTCTTCCGCCATTTTAATCAGTTGAGGGCCGCTGGACTCAAAACTCTCACCGACTTTATGAAATCCTTCCCCCACTTCCGCAAGGGAATTGGTCGAAAAGGGTTTTGCATATTCCAGCACAGGTTTGAAGCCATCAAGGGTGATACTTGTGGGTAACTTCATGTCTTTGAGGAGAAACCCAGCCGCTGACACCTTATCTCCAAAATTCTTCACCGTAGGAGCCATGTCACGCATGGCTTCCCCGCTTTTTTGGAGGGATTCACTCATATTCCCATAATAGTCCTTTGCTGCTAACGAGACTTTTGCCGCTTCCTCCAAGCTTCTGGAAGTCGCCTCCATGGCACGGGTGAGTTTTACCGCATCGGTTTGTTGTGAGAGAATCACAAATGCAGCAATTAATGCCAGTGACAATATCATCTCAATAATAGCTAGACTCTTAATCATATATACCTTGGTAAATCTAGGGTTGTGGATTAACGATCTTCTTTTTACCCTTTTTAGCCGGGCTTTCAAATACATGGCGGTTCACTGCATTCAAATATGCCCGGGCACTGGCTTCAATGACATCCGTGCTGGCTCCTTTGCCGGTGACTAATTCCCCGTCGCCAAAATCCACTTTGATCGTGACTTCACCCATGGCATCCTTGCCTTCGGTGGTGGCTCGAACCGCATACTCGACCAGATTCCCATGAACCCCGGTCAGGCGGTCAATCGTTTTCATGGCAGCATCGACAGCCCCATCCCCCGTTCCGGAATCCTGCAAAGAGATTTTATCCTTGTGCAACAACCTCACAGTGGCAGTGGGAACAGTCTTTGAACCACTCGTCACGCAGATATAATCCAGTTTATAAGCTTCGCGCCCTGCAAATTGCCCCCCTACCAAGGCAGCTAAATCATCATCATAAACGAATTTTTTACGGTCACCAATCTCTTTAAACCGCGTGAAAACATCGTTTATTTCAGCGTCACTCAAGCGGAATCCTAAGTGCTTCAGGCGGATGACCATTGCATGGCGTCCACTGTGTTTGGTCAGGGGCAGCTCAGTCTCCCCCCAGCCGACTAATTTCGGATCCATAATCTCATAGGTCTCGCGTTTCTTAATAATCCCGTCCTGATGGATGCCTGAGCTGTGGGCAAAAGCGTTTTCACCGACAATCGCTTTATTCCGTTGAATCAGGAAACCGGTCATCCGGGAGACCAAACGGGAGGTCTTCACAATTTCTTTCAGATCGATATCCATACGCAAATTGCGGAAATAATCTTTCCGGGTTTTTATCGCCATGACAATCTCTTCCAAAGCGGCATTACCGGCACGTTCACCGATTCCATTGATCGTACATTCCACCTGACGAGCCCCATTTTGAACGGCTGACAATGAGTTCGCCACTGCCATCCCCAAGTCATTATGGCAATGGGTGCTGAAAATAACATCACGCCCTCCCTTGCAATTTTCGATCAGGTACTTGAATATTTTACCGTATTCCTCGGGAGCTGCGTAACCCACTGTGTCAGGTAAATTGATTGTGGTCGCGCCAGCGGCAATGACGGCTTCAACGATTTTCTTTAAAAAATCAACTTCTGTGCGTGAAGCATCTTCGGGGGAAAACTCGATATTCTTCACATGCGAACGGGCACGTTTAACGCCTTCCACAGCCAACTTTAATATTTCATCCTGGGCTTTGCCAAATTTGAATTCACGGTGGATTTTAGATGTACCTAAAAAAACGTGAATCCTTCCGTTTTTACCGGCTGCCTTTACCGCTTCCCCGGCCGCATCGATATCTTTAGTCACACAACGTGCCAGACCGGTAATCACAGGTCCCCTTACCTCCTTAGCAATCATGGAGACAGCCTCGAAATCCCCTTTACTGATGACCGGAAAACCAGCCTCAATGATGTCCACACCCAGTCTCGCTAACTGATGGGCCACCTCCAGCTTTTGCCGAATATTCATACTTGCCCCGGGACACTGTTCTCCGTCCCTTAATGTTGTATCAAATATATAAATCTTCTCGCTCATAAAATTCCTTAATACTTATCTAGATTAAATTAAAATTTGTGGAATAAAAAACTCCGACCTTATTCTAAATGATCATGGCCCTGGAGATTCGGATCGGGTTTCAAGAGTGAAAATTTTGTCCGGGAGAAAAAACTTACTCCAGAGCCGCGCTAAGTCGCAGGTCTGTCCCGAGAAGATTGAGTAGAAGTTTGTTTACCATTACCTAGAAACACTAATTTAAACCCCCTCATTCGTCAAAGTATATTATCCCAAGGTTATCTTCATATCATCTTCCGCAAACTTCACCTTATTTTTGCCCAGATACTTTTCCGCCATCTTTAAAATCTTCGGGCGGATATTGTAGAACTCCTCGGCAATATGGGTCAGAACTAGCTTTTTAAAGGGTTTCCCTTTCAAATAGGAAAACAATGCCTCTGGTTCAAAGTGGGCGAGTTCGCACACCAATAAATCGACGGGTTGTGAAAAGAGCGGGGCAATGTCTTCCGGTGCGCCCAAATCCATGGACATCCCAAGATGAAATTTCCGGAGATTCACATCAAAACAAAATGCTTGGAATTGTTTTTTTAGCTTCTTTTGTAAAAGCTGCTTCAGCACATCAAGATGAGTCGAAGGATAGGGGATCGCCTCAATGTTGTCCCCTTGGATTGGCACCCCCACTTTGAGGATATGCCAATGAATTTTGAACCCGATTAATGACTCATCCAAATAACCCATTTTGAGAATCTCTTGTAAAGGGACAACCCCCTCCTCCGGCAGATAAATAGGTAATGGCCTCTTACGGCGTTCAAGCCACATCCCTTGGATCAACATATGAAATCCCCCGACATGATCCCCGTGCAGATGGGAGATGACCAAACGCTCAATGGAATTAAAATCGATCCCATTCTTTTTAAGTAAATGACATACGGGCTCCCCACAATCAAACAGGGTATAACCCGCTATTGTTTTTACCAAAATAGCAGTATGGTACCGATTTCCACAGGCATTTCCATGTCCTGTACCGAGAAAATGAATCAATTGGCTGGGTGACTTCATTAAATTATCACTAAGCTTGCCGTGCTCCCGCCTATCAGTAAAGACCAAAGAGAGGAATATCTGATATCAAATATTGTTTCTATGGTCATTTCGGGTATTAATCTTTGAAATATGGGATGGTATTACTTCGACGGAAAAACACAACATGGTCCTGTCACTGATGATGAACTGCGTGCAATAGCGAAAACACCCATTTTCACCCCTGAAACCTTGGTTTGGCAAGAGGGTTTAGCCGACTGGATACCATTTCAAAAGGCATTTCCAGAAATTTCTCCAAAAAAATCCAAGGCTACATTTAAATCAGATCAGGATTCCTCTACCCCTCTCCAGTCCGGTCAACACGTCTGTGCAATTACCGGAAATATATATACCGAAAGCGATATGATCCGTTTCGGTGAAGTGTGGGTGAGTAAAGATAACAAGGATAAATATTTACGTTACCTTCTCCAAAATGGGCATATTCCCGGCACCGTCGACCATTATGCTGGTTTTGGAGTCCGTGCTCTGGCACTGACGATCGATCAATTAATCCTTTGTATTCCGGGAGTTTTCCTGTTTTGGGGAATGGGTGGCTGGACGGAAATTCAAAATATGTTTAATGCGATTAGTGCGGGTGGTGAGGTCGATCCGGTAGCCTTGCAGCAAAAATTTTATCTTTATTGGGTTATCATCCTTTTGATTACCTCGGCTTACTTCATTTTCTTTACTGGAAAATATAGTGCCAGTCCGGGGAAAATTATTTGCAGGATAAAGGTCGTGAAGGCAGACGGCACTCCGATTGGTTATGGACTTTCCACCTTCCGATACTTGGCGAGTTTAGTCTCCAGTGCCATCTTTTATCTCGGATACTTGAGTGTCTTCTGCGATAATCAAGAGCGGACATTACACGATTTTCTGTGTAATACCCGCGTAATCAAAATAGACTAGGAGTTTCCTACTGCTACTTTTGTGAGCTTCTTCTCCTTTGGCTGTACATGAGGAATACAGTGTCCTATAGGCTGAGCGAAGGAAATGGGGGAACGCAAAAGTAAAGTGCCCAGTAAAAGATCAGCTAAAGGCATCACGACATTATAATTTTTATGCATATAACGGTGGTGAAGAAGATGATGCCCGTTTAACCGAAAATAAATGGGTGAATGCTCTACATGCCGGTTTTTCGGGATATGCATACACCAATGCATGTATTCATAAGTGAAATAATAACAGATCATCGCCGCCATCATCCCCCAAAATATGGGAGCTCCGATGAGATATTGGACAAACAGGAATAGGGGTATATGTAATGACCACAGGATCGGGGCATTCCACCATGCCATTGGGACAATGCGTTTATCCGTTTCTTTTTGAACGTGATAAGTAGCGTCTGCCTTAAAAACAGTGTGATGGACGATTGCATGAGAACGGAATGGATACGAAAAAAAACTCCAGTTTTTATGCATGATATAACGGTGCAAAGTCCATTCAAAAAAACTCGCATAAACGACTGCTCCAAAAAAACCAAGTATCTGCCAAAATATCCAATGTGTCATTGTTGTATTTTTCTTAAAAGTTTTTTCTTTAGCTCAAGAAGGCCATTTATTTCAGCATTCCTTGAGTGAATATATACTAGGTAACTTTTATAAAAAGGAAAGAAAGAAATAAGCTAAAAAAATGGCGGAGTCAACGGGACTCGAACCCGCAACCTCTGCCGTGACAGGGCAGCGCTCTAACCAATTGAGCTATGACTCCGCTGATAAATCGCAGTGAAAAATGGTTGCGGGAGCTGGATTTGAACCAGCGACCTTCAGGTTATGAGCCTGACGAGCTACCAGGCTGCTCTATCCCGCGCTCAATGCGAAGCCGTATACAAACAGAATCAGGCAAGTTGCGCAACAGTTTTTATTACATACTGAAATAATAAATTCTATTGCCTAATTACTTCCGGATATAAACCCGTATATTAATTGAGCAATTTAGCCTTTTTTTTTAAAATCAAAGCGGCTCTTCATCAGCTTCAATCAAATCAAAGAATGTCACCACATTCTCTCTCCCTCCAAAACCATCCTCCACTTTACGTTTTTGCAAGAAATCTGCCGCATCATCCCTCCAACCACGTTTTGAGAGGAAAGCATTAAACATCTCAATTTCAAAATCTGTCGGGTGTTTGAACGTGGATAATAACCACTGGATAATCTCCTCATCACTGCCCCCTTGTTTCACCCGCTCCTGAAGTTTTACATAATCACCATTGATAAAACTCATCAAACGCGCATCAAATCCACCCCCGAGGTTTTTGTGGTATCCTTCCGGTAACTGCCCTGCCTGATGGAGGCGCACTTTATCCAGTAGCCGGGCGGCATAAATAATGCCACAAACTTTTTCATAGGGTGAGCGTAATCCTTCGACTTTCATAAGACCTTTCGTTTTCTTGGATTACCACTTGCGGTCGCGCTGCCAGTCAAGATCGTACTCGGGTTCACCGATATTAATCCCCTCGCCTTCCGGTTCCGGATACTCGAAAATTTTTCCTTCAAAATTCCGTATCATGATCCGCTCGGAATCATGATCAATGATGTAATCGGGCATGATCGGGACTTTTCCTCCACCGCCCGGGGCGTCAATCACGTACATCGGCACAGCATAACCCGTGGTGTGCCCGCGCAGGTTTTCCATAATTTCAAGTCCTTTACGGACACTGGTCCGCAAATGGGCGGAACCCTTAATCAAATCGCACTGGTAAATATAATAAGGTCTGACCCGTGCCATCAGGAGTTTTTGTACTAATGCCTTCATCACCGTCACATCATCATTCACCCCCCTGAGCAGTACCGACTGGTTACCTAAGGGGATCCCCGCATCCACGAGGCGGCCTATTGCCTCACGCGACTCGATGGTGAGTTCACGGGGATGATTTGTATGGATACTCATCCAAAGGGGATGATATTTCCGGAGGATGGAGCAAAGTTCCGGGGTAATCCTCTGGGGGAGAAATATCGGGATACGGGAACCAATCCGCAGGAATTCCACATGCGGGATACTGCGTAACTCTCCCAATATATAATCCAACTTATCATCACTGAGTAAGAGGGGGTCTCCCCCGGAGAGCAGGACATCACGGATCTCAGTGTGTTCACGGATGTATTGAATCGCGCGATCAAAATCGGTCTCCAAATGCTGATCTCCGGCTCCGCTGACCACACGGCTGCGGGTACAATAACGGCAATACGAGGCACAACGGTCTGTCACAAGGAAAAGAACTCGGTCAGGATAACGATGAACCAATCCCGAAACAGGCATGTGGGAATCCTCCCCGCAGGGGTCATCCATATCCATCTCATCCTCATGTGTCTCCTCAATACGGGGAATAATCTGCCGCCTGATAGGGTCATGGGCATCTGCTGGGTCGATCAAACTTAAATAATAAGGGGTAATCGCCATCGCGAGCTTTGTCTCAGTCAGGAGGACCCCCTGTTTTTCCTCTGGGCTCAGTGTAAGATGCTTCTCGAGCTGGGCAAGTGTACGAATGTTATTTCGCAGCTGCCAACGGTAGTCACTCCAGTCTTCGTCAGTGACACCAGGCCATTGATTGCGCGGGGCACTCTGAAAACGTTTTAATTCTAAAAAAGCCGATTCTGTATCGGATGAACCATTTATCATGATGAATAGGATAAAAAGTATCCTATCTCCCTCTTCTGTCAAGTGCCTGTCTAAACAATATCAATAGAAAACGCCTTGAAAGACACTCTCTAGATGGAACATAAACTCGAAAACCATCGTTCCCAAATAATGACTCCGCCGGCGGGAACGCCCTAGGATGCACGCAGGGCCGCTTGCCCTATACGCTGGATGGGCGCGCTTTTTCTGATAGGGGCGACCGGCTCGGTTGCCGAATGTCGGATGGAACCGTGGAACTCTGGCCCCCTGCATAGGCC
>JAWXBN010000074.1 GCA_034440155.1 Verrucomicrobiota bacterium
CAAGGCCCGGGAACGTATTCACGGCGCCGTAGCTGATGCGCCATTACTAGCGATTCCGGCTTCATGGAGGCGAGTTGCAGCCTCCAATCCGAACTGGGCACGGTTTTCGAGATTTGCTCCACCTCGCGGTCTTGCATCTTTCTGTACCGTGCATTGTAGTACGTGTGCAGCCCTGGGCGTAAGGGCCATACGGACTTGACGTCGTCCCCACCTTCCTCCCCGTTGAACAGGGCAGTCTGACTATAGATCTTCTTGCGAAGCAAATAGTCACAGGGGTTGCGCTCGTTGCGGGACTTAACCCAACACCTCACGGCACGAGCTGACGACAGCCATGCAGCACCTGTGCAAGCTGATATTGCTACCTCGTCGACATTTCTATCTTCTACTACTTGCATGTCAAGCCCAGGTAAGGTTCTTCGCGTTGCATCGAATTAAGCCACATACTCCACCGCTTGTGCGGGCCCCCGTCAATTTCTTTGAGTTTCAACCTTGCGGCCGTACTCCCCAGGCGGCTGACTTATCGCGTTAGCTTCGACACGAACGGGGTCGATTCCGTTCACATCAAGTCAGCACCGTTTACAGCTAGGACTACCGGGGTATCTAATCCCGTTTGCTCCCCTAGCTTTCGTGCCTCAGTGTCAGGAATTGTCCAGAGACTCGCCTTCGCCACCGGTGTTCCTCTTGATATCTACGCATTTCACTGCTACACCAAGAATTCCAGTCTCCCCTCCAATCCTCTAGTCAGGCAGTATCGAATGCAGTTCCGCAGTTAAGCTGCGGGATTTCACATCCGACTTACCCAGACCACCTACACACCCTTTACGCCCAGTAAATCCGGACAACGCTCGGGACCTCTGTATTACCGCGGCTGCTGGCACAGAGTTAGCCGTCCCTTCCTCTCCACATACAATCAAGCTTTCAAAATATTCAAATGTAAGCGTTTTTCTGTGGTGACAGGAGTTTACAATCCGAAGACCGTCATCCTCCACGCGGCGTTGCTCCTTCAGGGTTTCCCCCATTGAGAAAGATTCGAAACTGCTGCCACCCGTAGGTGTCTGGACCGTATCTCAGTTCCAGTGTGGCTGGTCGTCCTCTCAGACCAGCTACCCGTCATAGCCTTGGTGGGCTTTTACCCCGCCAACAAGCTGATAGGAGGCGAACTCATCTTAAAGCGTCAGGCCTTACGGTCCCCAACTTTAATCTTGCGATCACATTTCGGATTGTCCAATCTTTCGACTGATTATACGAAACTTTAAGGCAGATAATTCACCTGTTACTCACCCTTTCGCCACGTTAGTTTAAATTATATTGCTACAACTCAAACCACGTACGACTTGCATGTCTCAACCACGCCGCCAGCGTTCGTCCTGAGCCAGAATCAAACTCTCCGTAAAAAATTTACGCGAGCTTTGTTATTGATAAATCAATAACTGGCATTGCATTAATTAATAATATATATTTAGCCAACTACTTGTTTTCACAAGCAATTGAAACTTCAAAAAAACTTCAGGCATACACGCACAACTCAGTTTTCAAAGAACCATCAAACGATGGACTGGCTAGTAAAGCAAAACACCAACCAGTCGTCAACACCTTTCCGAAAAACTTTTTATTTTTTTTCGCCCTCGGCAGTTAGCTAAGGCATAAAGTGAAGGTGGAACAGACTATCAAAGTGGAAAAACTTTGCAAGGGGTTTTTGATAAATCTTTTACGTCTTTTTAATAATAAGACGAAAAAACCCTTATTCTATTGGGTTTTTTGCGTGAGAAAAAATTTTGATTTTTTACTTAATTTTCAATATTCCAAAACTCAAACTGCATTTTCCTCTCAAAAGTCATTCTTAAAAAAACACCATTCTCGATGATTTACCCCTATTTACCGCCTCAAACAGCATGTGCTCCACCACAAATCAGTGTTTTATCGATAAGACTAGAACCATTATTCCTTAATCGTGAGCGTCACCCCTATTTACATTTAACCCCATAAACAAAGGGTTAATCATTCTTTTTCATCTTAAGAAAATACTCCCCCTACGGGTCATGATCCGATCTTTTTGACAAGGGCATGCCACGTTTCAGCATGATGATCATGAGCGGAGGCATCATTGACTACTCCCAGTCACGCGGTGCTAGCTTACTGGCATAATCAATATGAGATCGGCTGATGGACACTTTTCCTATGTAGATATCGAAATCTGTATTCTTGCGGTGGGTGGATTCCAGGTATATTTTTAGCGGCGCAAAGAAAACCATATAGAAATTTGTTTTTATGCCTGAAATCAAAACATTTGAAGGTTTACAGAATCTTTTCCTCCCCGACGAGTGGCAGGTGGAGGCGGTGAACGCCCTGAAAAGCGGGTTCGATGTTGTCCTGAGTGCCCCCACCGGAGCTGGAAAAACTTATTGTTTCGAAAAATTTTTCCAGTCCAAATCCTCACAAAATGCCTGTGTTTACACGGTTCCTACACGTGCCTTGGCCAATGACAAATTCGCTGAATGGCGCGCCAAAGGCTGGCGGGTAGGCATTATTACAGGCGATCTTTCTTTTAACGAGAATGCCCCGCTCATCGTGGCGACCCTGGAGGCGGTTCAAGAAATCACCCTGCGCCGCCATGATATCCGGCTATTTGTCGTGGATGAATACCAGTGGCTCAGCGATCCCCTGCGCGGCAGTCACTATGAGGGTGTACTCATGAGCCTACCCAGCGAAGTCCAGCTCCTGCTGCTGAGCGGATCAGTCAGTAATCCCGGGCAAATCGGCCAATGGCTGAATAAAATCGGGCGTAAAGCTATTGTCGTCGAGCACCACAAACGCCCCGTGCCTATTGAAGAAGTCTGGCTGGACGAACCCGCGCGCAAATTACCCAAGGCAATCGAAGGCTTCTGGGTGCGTCGTATCACGGCCGCCCTGCGCGAGAACCTCGGCCCGATCCTGGTATTTGCTCCCCACCGTGCGGAAGCTGAAAAACTCGCCCGCCACCTCTGTGCCGCACTTCCCCCGTGCCCCTATAAAATCGAAATCGATGCTGACCAAGAGCAGCTCCTCACCCCTGACCTGCGCAAATTGCTCACGGCGGGCGTGGCTTACCACCACAGCGGGCTCAACTATGCGCAACGCGCGCGGGTGATCGAACCCCTCGCCAAACAAGGCAAATTGCGCGTGGTCATCGCCACACTGGGGTTGAGCGCGGGGATTAATTTCTCCCTACGATCCGTTCTGATCACCTCACGCTTTTATAAAGCTGGCGGCATCGAAAAAGACATTGAACCCTCTGAAATCCTGCAAATGTCCGGACGGGCCGGTCGGCGTGGACTCGATGAAATCGGTTATTATCTGGCCACCCAAAATTCCCCCAGCCTTTACGAGGCACGGGCGGTCAAATGCAAACGCGCCGCCGCCCTGCCTTGGAGCCATTTGCTCCGACAGGCACAAATCGGTGAATCCATCGAAGCCCACGTCACCCCGTTCTCAAAAAAACTCTTTACCGAAACCCCGATTCCCTTGGGCAATGAGCATACGTCCAAACTGGATTGGCGCAATTTGCCCTGCCGGCTGCCCACCGATACAGCGCGGGCTCGGTTGATTCGGCGCAAATACCGCCGTTTCAAGGCCTGTAAAACCTGTGAAATGCGCGCAAATTGCTCAGCCCTGAGTGCCGCCCCTACCCTGCTCTGGCAATGGCAACGCACGGGATTACTGGATAAGGCACTCTGCCTGACCCTCCGTGGGCAAATTGCTTCGTTTTTCTTGGGGGCTGAAGGTTTGGCCCTAGCTGCGGCAGTGGAATGCCCGGATTATAGTCCCGAGGAGATTGTCATGGATGCCGTGGAGCTTTTCGGGGGGGAACGCTTCAGCGGGCTAGAATCGCGTTGGGCCGGGAGGCTGGCAGTGGTGTGCCAAAATGTTTACGGGCAATTCACGATCGACGGGTACCTCATTCATGGTGTACCTCCTCAATATGGGTTCGGCGCACGGGATACGATCGAGAAAATCCTCGATGAAGGCCAGCGGCGGGCACGGCTCACCACAGAAATCGCCGGAGTTGGCGATATTGACCGGCTAATGACCGAGTGGCGCAGTTTGCTCCGACAAATTATTCATTCACCTCCCACACAAATTGCCCGATGGGAAGAACTCCGCCATGCCTCAGCGCATAAACTACAGAGCATTCCTGATCATACCCCTCAATGGCTTATATAATTTCCATAGGGGCAGTGTTACATTTTACTAATTAGCTAAAATAATATTGCCATCCACCTACCTTGATGCTTAAAAATATCTTGCATCATTTTCTAAAGGGAAAATAATTATTTCCCTATATACATAGGTATAAATAAAATTCGGCTAAACAAAAAAACCAGGGAAGAATAATACTATGAATAAACTACGAACTGTTATGGCGAGGCTTTTTGTCTTTATCTTCTCGAGTCTCATTTATTTTTCTTTTGCTCCATCTGCACATACCCAACCTACGAACTTGAACATGTATTTCGTGAATGATTCGGGTTATGAAGACCATCAGATTTCGTTTAGCTGGCTGCGGATGGGACCATTTGCCACTCAACCATCCCCCACAAACCAAATTTATTATGGGGCGAACAATTCTCAAGTCGTGAACTGGGGTAACGGCGGATCAAACATCTTGTCTGACATGATCAATTATACAAATCTCTATTCCACCGTGAATAACCAACAGTATGCTGCTTTCAGTGTGGTTCAGGCTACTTCAGCAAATCTTTATGTCACCTATGGGGGAGTATTTAATAATCTTGCCACTTCCCCCTCTGACGGGACAGCCGGCATAAACCTATTTCCCTATGCCCCGATCGAAATAGATTATCAAACTAATAATCCATATTCTGGAGGAGACCTCACAGCCATTAATGTATTTTCTATTGGCTTACAAATGCAAAATTATGCATTAGGAGTCACAAACTTTGCGGGAACCAATGCCCTTCAAACAGTCGGTTTTAATAAAACGGCCCAATATATTTTCACGAATCAAATAGCCCCTTTGACAGGTTACACTCCAGGTCAGACCAACAACTCATCGGTTTTCACAGATGCCAATAGTAATGTTGTTCGTGTCATTCCGGTTAATTCAATCGCAGGCAACTCACTGGGCAGCTGGCAGTCATTCTCAAATTATCTGACAGCCATTAATGCCAGTAATAACAACTCAGTTCTGGTCGGTACTAATGGGTTCTTTTTAAGTGCCGCAAACACCGGAACGAATTATAATTATTATTTAGCTTATAATATGACAGGGACAGTCAGCACCCTGAATGACATGATAGTTTCCGGCTCTTATACAGTACTAACCAATATATCAGATAGCTTTGGAGCAACAATCCAAACAGTAGCTACAAACTTCACGGGCCTCGCCCTAACGAATTTTGGTGCTGGCTCTCCCAATAAAAATTATTTTTCACCCATCCCAAATGGCCAGATTACAAATGACGCACAGATCCTAGCCAATGGAATTTGGACCACAAATGTAACAGTTTCAAACCCTGGGACACTTGATTCAGCCCAGTCTTGGGAGATTTATAACCAGAGCATCTATAATAACCTCGGGTTCAGTACAAATTCATGGGACGGATTTTTCGCCTATGTCACCAATCAAAATCTGACTACCAGCCAATCAGTTAATAGTGGGACAAACCAAGTATTAAATAATTATTCCGGAATCATGAATGTCGTCTTTCAAAATCCCATGGGTGACTTTACTTCTGGCCTCTTAGGCGGATTTGTGAACAGTTCTTATTCGAACTCTGCTATTGGCATCTCAAATACCATTGGTAGTTATAATTCCTACGAGTGGTTCAATGGTGTCGGAACAAATTTACCTTCCCTATTTGGAACTCTCCAACCATCAAACTCCTTCTATAATCAATACGCGGGGATCATCACGGATAATTCATCAAACTCAGTATATTCGATTCCTTTTGGTGACCGATTACCAAATAACACCGTCACACTAACAGCTTTGAGTAATGGTAATGCAGCCGTCGGCTCATGGGTCGTTACCCTTGGAGCCCCCATTACACCTCTAGGAGTCCCTCCCACTCCTAGTGATAAAACCAATATTATTAATAATGTTTCAATCACTACGAATGGCGCATTTAATGTAGGAAACACGACTGACGACCATCTGCTCGAAATCACGAATGGCGGCGTACTGATAATTACCAATGCCCCCGGACAAACAATCTCGGCACGTATCGGGAATACTAGCACAGCCCCGACAAATGCTGCCATTGTGACCGGGGCCGGATCGATCTGGTCTAATGCCCAGACAGTCATCGTCGGTAATAATAGCCAGGGCAATTCACTATTCATCAGTAATGGCGCGTCATTTTATGCTAATGAACTCCGTGTAGGAGCTAATTTTGCTGCAACCAACAACTCGGTCAACATGCACGGGGCGGGTTCACAGCTTATCCTGACCAACGGGGCAGGCTCCGGGACATTTAATATCCTGCGCGGGACCAATACCCAAAACGGCGGGACGATGCGTACGGATATCCTGAATGTCAATGGTAACCAAGCCTTCTTTAATTTTAATGGAGGAACCGCCTTTGTCGGCGTGGCCAATATCAGTAACGGCCAGAATTTCCAAGTCGGTAATGGCAGCAGCCAAGCCCTCTTCCGCCTCGCCCAGAATGGCCAGACCAATACCTTTGCCAACGGCCTGACGGTCAATACAAATGCAGTCTTTAGCCTCGGTGGTTTTGTCACTAATCAAATTACGTTGAATGGCGGCACACTCAAAGGCCAAGGCACCTACGTCGGTGATTTGGCCGTGAGTAACGGCTCCACCCTCTCAGTGGGTAATAGTCCGGGTTCCTTTACCAATGTCGGCACCTTGACTTGGGGTGGTGGTGGGACAAACGTTTGGGAAATTAACAGTTTCACAGGTACCCAAGGAACCGATCCGGGCTGGGATTTTATCCGAGTGGAGGGATTACTGGATATCACGGCACTTTCAGGCAACCCCTTCCTCATCGACGTCACTTCGTTGACGCTCGGCAATGCCGGTGGATTAGCCAATGGATTCAGTGATTCATCGGATTACAGTTTCAAGCTTGTCGAGACGACCTTAGGAGTCAACGGTTTTGTGGCAAATAAATTTAACTTAAGCACAGCCAATTTCCAGAATCCCTTTACCGGCACATGGGCACTAGGAGTGACTGGTAATGACCTGTTGCTGACTTATACAGCGACGGTGATACCGGAACCATCCACCTATGCACTCTTGGCCTTTGGGGCCCTATTCACCCTTGCTGGCATTCTGAGAATACGCCGCCAGAAGCAACTTGCTCTCGCTAGGAAGTAAGTCACCACCCGTTTTAAACACTTAAACCCGCCTCTCAAAAATGGGGCGGGTTTTTTATTGCCATAAAGCCAAGACCAACAAGGCAAAATTCATCAAGGTTTAGTCAGTCAAGAAAAGTATGCTTCCTTGAGCGTGGGGTGTAACTGGCGTGCAATAGTCCCATGATAAAGAAATTTCTATTCATCCTATTAGTACTCACTCCTCTATTCGAATTAATATCCGCTGACCAAACTCAAGTGTGGACGGAGCAATTTATTTACCACGGGATTAATAAAAACTTGTCCGTAGGATTTTGGGAACAACAAAGGATGAGCACTATTGACCCGTCTTTCCGTCTGAATGAATTCACTCCTAATATGATTTGGAAATTCAACCCCTACTTGGACGGCATGCTCGGCGTGCGATTTATCCAGTCATTCAAACCACACGCTGATTATACCGCCAGCCAAATGGCCATGATGGCTCTGACGCCAAAATACGCTACGGGCAAATGGTCATTCTACAGCACGCAAAGGCTTGATTGTGGTGTTTCAGGCGGGGATCAAAAAACTCTTTTTCGTGAACATAACCGTGCCACGTATCAATTCACCAAAGTCCCTATTCCCATGTCAGTTTTTGCCTATGATGAATGGCATTGGAATTTTACCCAAGGATATCTCGCAGAAAACCGTGCAGCGGGTGGTTTCGCTTTTCAAGTCGATGAAAATGTAACAGTGCAGCTTTACGGCATGTGGTACGACCAATGGACTAAAAAGGGAACTGTGGATGCTTACCCCGTCAGCGTGGTTTCCGTAAAGATGAATTTCTAAAACGTATTATTTGATCAGACGGTGGGCATGGGACAAACTATTAAAGTACCATGAATCTTTCCTGAAGGGCCTGATTTCAGCACCGTCGGGAATGTGGGTACCATTAGAATCCACAATTTCCCCACCCGTGCTATCAATGATGAAATATTTGTCCTTATTATTCGAGTCTGTCGCGAGGGTCCCCACCCAGAGGATACAATGAGAGATATTCCCCTTTTTATTCTTAATATAAAGGATATCCGCAGGTTTGAGCTGTGCGACAAATGACTCAAAAGTATCCCCTGGCTGTTTTTGCAAGGTCTGAACCTTGAATTCACGCCCCTCTGCCCCTGGCACAACGGTCTGGGCAGCTGCCCTGATGACACTCCCATTAAGATGGATGCCTAGCGCATAATTATAAACCCATGAAATAAAGTTACTACAATCCAAGCCCCCGCCCTTTACACCGCTGGAGACCTTGATCCACGGCCAGTCAGGACGTTCGGTGTAAGGATCGAATGTCGGGACGTGGTGATGCTGGTAACGCATCCCGATCATATTGCGCGCTGCCGTTAAAACGCGTTCCCTGCGTAAATCTGCTGGCATGGCCGTGATAAAATCAGGGCGTGGAAAAGTGATTGAAGGTACGCCATAAGCTAAATTCACATAACTTTTATTCTGGTATGCTTTCTTATTATACCATTGAGCCCTGTTCATCCGCCCCCATTCATCAGGGGATGCCCAAGGGAATTTGTCCCATCCTTTGCTCCGCCTGTCCTCTTGATAAACAAACTGGAGGGAATAAGGAGATTGATACCCGCCCGGGGAATCAAAATGAACCGGCATGGCTGTCGCTGGAAATAAAAGAATTGAATATAAGGAATAAAGAATCCCGTAGAAGATGAATCCTGGCAGAGATATCGGTTTAGTCATAGTCTGCTGATTAAAAGATATTTTCTCTCCGAACTCAAGCAAGCCTTTCAAGGATTTTCCATCAAAACAAATTGTTCCGGAATCTTCCACTGGCTTCACAGGAAAGTTTTTAAACTACGACTCGACAAGTTCATCAAGTATTTTAACGGAAGCACTGGAACCCAAACGGGTAGCCCCGGCTTCAATCATGGCTAAGGCAACACTCAGGTCATGGATACCCCCGGAGGCCTTTACTCCGATTTTCTGGCCCACGGTCCTGCGCATCAGCTTCACATCATCCACGACTGCACCCGCCATGGAAAATCCCGTAGATGTTTTTACAAAATCGACTTCTATTTCCTTGGCCAGTTTGCAGACAGTTTCTTTCTGCTCATCATTGAGCAGGCAAGTCTCGATAATGACTTTAAGTAGTGCTTTCGCCCGGCAAGCCATCTGAACAGCCAGAATATCCTGTTTAAGGTCTTCCATCTTGCCCGCCCGCAAAGCCCCGACATGAATAACCATGTCGATCTCGGAGGCTCCTTCTTTAATCGCCTGAAGGGCCTCTGCAGCCTTGATCTGCGCTCGGTTTGCACCTAAAGGAAAACCTACGACTGTACAAACTTTCACGGGCGACTCTTTCAAAAGCGAGTAAGCTAATGGGACAAAAACAGGATTCACACAAACGGCAAAAAAACCGTTTTCACGGGCTTCTTGGCAAAGTCTGATCACATCTCCGTCAGTCGCTTCCGGCTTGAGGGATGTATGATCGAAATATGCGGCAAGTTCTTTTCGTGTCATGTGGTTGATATTTGAATGGTTTTGGTAGATGAAGGCAATCTTTTCCTGAGTATTCCCCTGAAGACGATCACTTTTGGCATCTGTCATTACAACAGATGTTTGCGCACTTTGTTTCTCAAAATATCATTCATGAGCTGGAGATGCTGATCTAATCCACCCCGGAAATTTGGGGCGGCGGCTAACCAGCGATAAATGGCTTCACGGTCAGAGGCTGGCATAACGGGCTTATCCTTGAGGACTTGTTTGAGTGACTGAACACAATCCAGGGCGATTTGCCCCATCATAAATTGGGACGCTCTTGAACTCTTAAGCCCGCCATGGGAACCGGCATGATCTCCGGGCAATTTGCTTTTTAAGCCCTTCCGGTAAAGCGAGACACAATCAATAGTCAGCACATGGGTGCGGGGATAAAAACTACTCATCAGATTCCACGGGTCAGTATCCTGGTCACCGGACTTCCGGAAATCGGTCCGTATGATTACCGAAGGAATATCCGCAAACTTCGCAAACATAAACTCCACCACGGTCCCTGAATCCAGCTCCACACCGTCATAATTAAATATTGCCAAGTCACTAGCCAAAAGGGCTTTGATATCCGTATCCCTGATCGCATGGGAACTCGTCTCCCTCACCTCAAGATTCTGGGGTAAAACAGGGATAAATTGCCCTTTTGACTTTGAATAAATGGACTCTGCCAAGGCTGCATTACCGATGAGATGCTTGGCATTAAAAAGCTCACCGGCAAAATAAACAGTATAGGTAGATTTCGGCATGTTTCCTTTATTTGATATTTTTATTGTCTCCATTACCAGAAAAATTATTACGTTTTCAAAATACCGATTCCTCTGTGCTTTAACAACGAAATAGGTTAATAATGGCCGATGTGGTTATCGACAATCTTTATCACCGGTGCCACAGGCTTCATTGGACGCCATCTTGTTAATAATCTATTAGCTGAAAACCATAACATACGGATATATTGTCGCGATGGGCAAAAGGCCCGGAGATTATTTGGTAAAGACATTGATTATGTTCAAGGTGATATTTTGGACTCTGCCTCCTTGGTGAAAGCAATGCAGGGCTGCAATCAAGTCATCCACCTTGCCGGGTGTTACGAATTTGGTCACGGGGCGGCTGCCAGACTTTATCAGACAAATGTCACGGGAACCCAAAACATGATGTCGGCGGCTTGGACTAATGGTGTCGAAAAAATGGTCCATGTGAGTACGGCAGGTTTTCTAGGCACAGGTCAAAAACCGATCAATGAGCGGGCATTTCCTTTATCCCCTTCTATTTTTTGTCCCTATAAACGTTCCAAATGGCAGTCTGAGAATATCGTTTTATCATGGCACCGCAAAGGATTGCCCGTTTGTATCGCGAGCCCTACTTGTCCGATTGGTGATGGAGACGAGACTCCCACTCCCACAGGCCGGATGATTTTAGACTTTTTAAAAAGGGATTTTCCTTTTTCTTGCCGTACAGGCATAAACCTCGTCGATGTGGATGATTTGGCACGCGGATTGGTTCTCACCCTGAAAAACGGGCAACCCGGAGAAAGGTATATTCTGGGCCATCATAATTTATGGTTGTCAGATTTCCTGAAGGAAATATCCATCCTCACAGATATTCCCGCCCCAAAGATCCATATTCCATGGGGGGTGATTATGGCAGCTGGAGCCGCATGTGAATCTTGGCATTTGATCACACGTAATACCCATTCCCAACGTGTCTGCCTCGAGACAGCAATTCTTTCCCGGCGGGAACAATTTTTCGACATGTCAAAGGCGGCTAAAAACCTCGGATGGACCCCCTCGACACCATTAAAAGAAACACTTGCCAAGAGTATTGAATGGTTCAATCGGGAAATCTTTTTGAACCAGAAAAGAATCTCTCACTCTTATCCCGTTATTACGTCCATGGACAATAAAAAACCCGTCATATCTGCAATTACAGAAATGACGGGGGATAAAAATAAATGACCCTTTATTAGATTCCGCCTTTACGCAAAATTTCTTGTAAAGCTGGTTTGTCTGCGGCATATCCGCGCAGATCATTCACCAATGCGTTAATTGTGCCCAGCTGAGCTTGAGCTTGTTGAGCCTGTTGCAGTTGTTGAGGACTGTTTAATTGAGATTCAATCATATTGTTATTCTTAAACAGAAAAACATTTAATGAAATGCTGACCAAAAAAACGACCAGAATCACTCCGAGTAAAACCAAATTTGTATCTTGTTGTTGATCTTCTGACATAATAAATCCTTTTAGCGGGGAGCTTGGGCTGCTCCATTTGGGTTAAGACCGATTCCATATTTTTGGAGAATGGGAACGATATTCGGATCTTTTTGGACATAAGGCCCGAGGTTATTGAGTAAATTCATCAAAAACTGTTGGCCAGCCATGCCTTGTTGGATCGCTCCGACCTGCGCCTGTAATTTGCGATGGTTTGATACGAATTTCACTGAGAGGAAAACGTTTGCGATACCGCTAAGTAAAGCAATAGCTAATAATCCCAGTACGAGATGTTTTAGATTCATGAGAGTAATACTTCTGTTAATGTTTGATTGAGACGTTATTTATCTATGCAGTTTGACTGGAAAGTAAAGAATTTATTGCTTCTGAGGTACTTTTGATGGCGGGGCTTTTTCTTTACCATATTTTTTCCGGAGATAATCAGCTTCATCAATATAGATATTCTCAAATGATATCACACCGTCCTTGATCGGGGCTTTAATGACCTCAGCAAACACAGGTCTCTCGTTGACGAAAATAACCATGAGCCTGCCGAGATTGGCGGTCGTCACGGAATCCAAGGATAATGTCCCTCGTCGATCAAGCTGCACCTTGGCACCGGGGCTCTGGGGTGCGCTGTAAATATGCACATCCGCAATATCTCTTTCCGTCACATCCGAAAATTGTGATAAGTAAATTGTCTGTTCGGGATTAGATAATTGAATAGGAATTGCACGCATCTGACCTTTATCGACTTGGACATGGACTCTCACGGAAACCTTGGGTTTACCACTACCGGCCCATGACGAATTGAATAAAAAACAGGTGGTCAGCGTCACAAATAATGCAACTTTTACTTGATTCAAGTATTTCATAGGATTCAAATTAGCTTGTATTCAAGTAAATATGGAAGAAAATAGCGCATCTTATTTTATGAAAAAAGCTTTTATTTTAGTCGTTATGGGTATTCTCGTCACTCCCCTCGGGGCAGTGGACGTATCTCCCAGCCGTGATTTGGGTAGTGCCCGCGAAAAAAACGATGCGGCTGGTTCTGGACCTGGATGGTTTTCAGGGGTTTTCGATGGTACCAGTGAAACACGTGACAAAAAGATGGATAAGGTCAAAAATATCAACCGCAAGGATTTTGATGTCGCCTTGGTAATTTCCACAAATAGCATCTCCTCCAGTGGAGCGGCTTCTGACAGCCAGTACGCGGTCCAACCATACTTCACAATCAAGAATAACACTAAACTTCTCAGAACCTTTTCTTTCCCTAATTCCCAAAAGTACGATTTTATGCTTGTGAATAGCGGCGGAACGGAAGTCGCCCGTTGGTCTGAGGGCAGGACATTCACTGATATCATCGGCTCGACTTTAATTAATCCCGGGGAATCAGTTCGTTACACGGAGGTCATCCAGTTATTCACTAAGGACGGCCAGAAACTACCCCCGGGTGAATATACACTTGTCAGCACAATGATCGGATATCCTGATTTTACTGAGAGTATAAAATTTAATATCCTGCCTTAATCCCCTCTTAGCCCTGGTCAGCAATAAAAATCCCATCGACCCTTTTCCAAATCGGCGGAGGTAATGAAATTTGCACATCTCGGATCACATTTTTTTGGAGTTGGCTGGGGACGTAGTTCGCGTTCGTCACCAGGGAATCCCCCACTTCAGTGGAAAAAATCAAAATCGTCCTGCCTAAATCCGTTTTTTTGGAATAACCCTCTTGATAAATTCCTTCCTCAAGAATTTTTTCCAAGGCCTCAATCATATTCAGGGCTGCCTTTTCTACTCCCGCCAAAACAACAACTCCGCCTGGCCTACCATCGAGTAGATTCCTTATTTTCCCTAAAATGGCCGGTGTTTCTTCCCTTCCCCTGCCGATCAAAAGTAACGGAAGGAAACAATCCGAGAAACCGAAAAGATTTAAGGCGAGATCCTTTGCAAACTCATGGACGGGACGGGTATCCATCCCGGCAATAATGAATGAACCCAGCGGCTTACGGCGTGCCCCCGATGATGAAAGTCTCGGAATAATCACATTGGCCATCGCCCGTCCAGCTTGTGATAAACGGATTTGATCCAGGCGACTCACGCGCGACTCGAGGAACCATTCCACCCTTTGCGCTGCCGAACGGGATAATAGCTGGGGATCCACCCCGAGAATCAATGCCATTTTCTCCATTATCTCGGATTGATCCGTACGGCCCGAGTCTTTTGCCATCGAGAGGGCGATATCGAATATTTCCATGGCTGACCCAGGGAGGGTCTTAGCCGAAAAAAAGTCCTGAGCGACATTAATCACCGAATCAATCGTCTCCCCGGTCACAGCCACCCCTCTTTTCTTGGCAAATTGCGTGAGGAGCAAGGATGTGTGACTGCGGCCCAAGGGTTTTATCTCCACTGGTTTGAGAAACCGGTATTTCCTCAGGATTATCTCCACATCAAATGAAACAGTCCCGGTTGCAAAGGTTAATACTGCACGGCGGCCCGTTTTCTTCCGGAAGCTATCAAGACATTCCATCATCTGATCAAATGCCTCTCCTGATAAGCGTTCCGTGTGGTCAATCAGGAGCAAATCGCTTTTTTCCCATTTACTGGGCGACTTCAAATAAAGTGGAGCACTCACGACCTGCAGGCCAGTACGGGGAGATTTTGTCTGAGGACGAGTCTTTAAATAATCCAGAATGACCGTTTTCCCCGAACCTGGTTTTCCCCACAAAAAGGGGATGTAAGCACCACCGGCAGCTAAAAGGGATCCTATATAATGAACCTCCTGCTCCCGTCCAAGCAAGGCGGGAGGAGCGGATATCTTTTTTTTGCCGTGGGCATCAGGCATGGTGTTTTACCAAAGGAATGAAACAATCGATTGCTGGACAAAATGCAGCCATAGTTGGGGCATAAGTCCAAGAAGAATAATCAGCGCCGCCAAAATAATGACCGGGACAATCTGCCTGATAGCGATCTTCTGCTGATAACCATCTACAGGACGGTCCACCCACAAGACTTTCACGATTCTCAGGTAATAATAAAACCCGACCACACTTGCCGCCAGAGCCAAAATAACCAGCCACAATAATCCAGAGGTCTGGTAAACCGGACTGAGTAATGCTGCCACAAATACATATAATTTTGCAAAAAAACCAACAAAAGGAGGCACTCCAGCCAAGGAAAGTAAAAAGATGGAAAGGCAAACAGCGAGAGGAACGGACTTTGCCCGGATAACCCCCAGCCCCTCAATCATGTCACCGGAGTCCCCAGCATATTTGAGTGAAAGAAATATTCCCGCCGTCGCCAAGGCATAAGCCAGATTATACTCAAAAACTGCCGCCAAACCGTGAATGCCAAATGCGACCATCGCGACCAAGACAAAGACACTCTGGGCGACTGCCGAGTAGGCCATAAACCTGCGGAAATGGATTTGATTCAGCGCGGTGAAATTCCCCACAAAGATACTCGCTATGATAAAAAGGCAGAGGATCAAACCCCATCCAGGCAAGAGCTGGATAGAGGAAACCGAAAGGGCTGCCTTCCCGGCAAATTGCTCCAGTCCCACATACAATATCCGTGAGAGGGCTAGAAAACAGGAGTAATTCGAAATACTCGCCAGTAACCCTACCACGGGTAGGGGGGCCATCTGATAAACATCAGGCGCCCAGAAATGGAACGGTGCCACAGCCAGCTTAAATCCAAATCCCACCAAAATAAAAACCATTGCGATACCGAGGATCAATGTATCGGGAGGGGTCTGGGTGAATGCCAGACGGATAGCTGAGAGCTCAAGTTGCGCGGTCATACCATAAAGCAGGCTCATCCCAAAAATCAGAAAGGCAGAAGCGCTCGCACCGAAGGTGAAGTATTTAAACGCAGCCTCCACAACCTGCTTACGGTCTGCGCGGACGGCTACGAGGGCATAGAGGCAGATACTGGCAAATTCCAGACTCAGGAATATGGTCATCAGGTTAGTGCTACTGGCTAATAACATGAATCCCGCTGTTGCAAATTGCATCAAGGCGAAAAACTCCGCCTTAAATTCCCCGTAATCTTCCCGGGTCGCCGAGAAAATAAAGAAAATATTCAAAATCACGAAGATAATTTTCACCATTGCCAAAAGGGGGATCATCTGGAAAAGCCCACCGGGCTTTACCGAGACCTGGGCCGAGACCATCACGATCAAGCTACCCACCGCGATTAAGTTAAACACACTGGTTAATAACTTTTCGTAATTTCCCTGCGGGCGAAAAAGACTCACTCCCAAGATCAAGAACCCAGAGACCATCAACAGAATCTCCGGTGATAAAATCTTCAATAATTCAATCGTGATATCCATTATTTTTTACCCCCTAGGGAATGAATATTAACCACCTGTTGCAGGGGGAGATTCGGGCTGATCCTACTGATAAATACCCCCGGAAAAATCCCCATCCATATAATGGCTGCTATCAATACCGCCGCTGCAACCTTCTCCGGGCAACTCAAAGGTGCTAAGGGCTCATGCTCGTGAGAGGAAGGTTCAATATGTGCCGTCCCCTTCCAGAAAATCTCATGGAGGACTTTCAAACTATAGGCAAAGGTTATCAAAATACCTAAAACCACGAATAGACCGGCTGGCAAAGACTTTTCGATCAACCCGCGAAAGACGGTAAACTCCGCAATAAAACCACTGAATCCAGGCATCCCTGCGGATGCAATAAACGCAATACTGGTGATGATACAGAGCAAAGGCATTTTTCTCTTCAGGTCGAAAGAGGCGAGTTCACCAATCATCCGTGTATGGGTGCGGTCATAAATCAAACGCCCAACACAAGCAAAAAGCAGGGCGGCAATAAAACCGTGGGAAATTATTTGTAATACAGCCCCTGTCAGTGAGAAGAAGTTTGCCACGGCCAATCCGAGGATCACAAAGCCCATGTGGCTGATACTCGAATAAGCAACAACGTATTTAATATCCTTCTGTACAAGGCTCGATCCGGCGCCGAGCACGATAGCAAGAATTCCAAACCCGGCAAAAAACCATGTCCAAAAATGGTCGACCACAAACCCCATGAACTCCACCGGAATATTTAATCCCCCAGGGACAATCCCGAGCCCTAGCCTCAAGGCACCATAAGCGCCGAGCTTCATAATCACGCCCGCCAGCAACATGGAGGCCGCTGTCGGAGCTGCGACATGTCCGGTCGGTGCCCAAGTATGGAAGGGATACAAACCTGCCAATATTCCAAATCCAACCATAAAGAGTGGCAAACAAATAAACTGTACATGGCCAGGGAGAAGCGCACTGGCCGAGGTTAATATCCGCAAATCAAAAGTCGCCACACCTGTTAATTGGTAGTGGGCGGCGTATACAATTAAAAGCCCGAGCAAAGCGACCAAACTGCCGAAGAAAGAATAAAGGACGAGTTTCATGGCGGCAAACTCCCTTTTCTGGCCACCCCAGAGGGCAATCAGGAAATATTTTGGGATGATCGAAATCTCATAGAAAACGAATAACAAGAATAAATCCAAGGATACAAAAACACCATAAACCGCACCGACCAAAATCAGCATGTGAATAAAAAATTCTTTTACCCGGTTTTCAATATTCCAGGACATTAATGCAGAGGTCACCGAGACGATCCCCGTCATGAGAAGAAGGCACACACTGATCCCGTCTACCCCTGTAGCATAACGGATACCGAGCGACTCCACATACGGGATACTGATCACATCCGTAAAGCCCGAGTGTGCTGCTGGATAATCAATAAACAGGAATGCCGAACACAGGGCTGAGGCGGTAAAAAAAGACAGGGCCACTCCCTTGATCAAATGTTTCCTCGACTCGGGAATAAAGGCGATGACCAGTGCCCCGGCAAAGCAGAACCAGAATGTCAATTGAGTCATCATGAGTTTACCAGTTCCAAATCCAGATAATTGTTTTCGGCCATAGGCCGATCAGAATAATTAAAATCACAAAAGGAATCGCAGCCACCCGCTCCGCGCGGTTCATATCATGAGTGTGCGCAAATTGCGCATCGAGCGGCCCATAAAGCACCCGGCTGATGACTTTGAGCATCACCATGGTCATCGGGATCAATCCCAGGAAAGCCAAGGCTGTGGCGTAAGGGGACATTTCAAACGCGCCTTTAAAAATAAGAAATTCACCGATGAACCCGCTTAATCCCGGCAGGCCGATTGTGGCAAAGACAGCCACGCCAAAAAAACCGGCAAAAACAGGCATTTGATGTCTCAACCCCCACGGTCCGCCCAAAAGCCGGGTACCACTGCGTTTCTCAAGTATACCTGCTAGGAGGAATAAAAGTGCGCCTGAGAGTCCGTGGCTAAACACCTGTACAAGCACACCGGTCTGGAGCTGGCCTTTCATCAGAGCTTGTTGGCCTGTCATTAACGCCATGGCACTGATCCCCAAAGCACAAATAGCCACGTGATTTAGCGAAGAGTAGGCGATGATCTCTTTTAAATCATTTTTAAGCAAAGCCACCGTAATACTTACGGCCATGGTGATCGCGGCGATCCAAAGGATCCACTCTGCGTGGATACCGAATGTCACAGGCATCAAAGTATAAAGGACCAGCATGCCGTAAACCCCCATCTTTGACATGATCCCGGTCAAAAACATCGATACGGGGGTCGGGGCCTGAGTATAGGCATCCGGCTGCCATGAGTGGAGTGGATAAAGCGGTATTTTCACGGCCACTCCGAGGAAAATCCCGAGGAATACCCAAAATGCCAGCCCTCTAAAAGCCTCAGGGGCCGCACTATTCCCGATTGAGTCCAAGGCATAAAGGCTTTTGAACCCCTGGCTGCCAGTCGTGCTCAGGTCCAGTGTACCGAATTGATAATAGATATAGAGGAATGACAGGAGCATTGGAAGACTCCCCAGCAGTGTATAAAGGAAAAATTTATAGGCGGCAAAAGCCCTTTGCTCGGCCCCGTACTCCTTGATTAGGAAAAAGACCGGCACGAGTGTTAATTCCCAAAAGAAAAACCACAACAAGAGGTTTTGCATTGCAAAAACCCCGGTTAAAAGTCCTTGCTCGACAAGCAGGAGACCGATCATCATGGCATTCTCAGGATAATTCCTCACTGCCACCCCGATCACTACTGGCATCACCACGGCCGTTAATAAAAGGAAAACCGCATTTAGCGCCGTGATCCCCGTAAAATAATTAATCGCGAAAGATTCAATCCAAGGTACATACTCCATGAAAGCGATGTCTTGGCCACCCCGGGCAAAGTCCACAATACAAAATGCACATAAGAGTGACATCCCGATACTCACAGCCAATGCGGCCCCCCCCGTGAAACGCGAATAGCCTTTACCACCCGCTGCAATGAGCAGGCCTGTGATAACCGGCAAAAATATAATGAGACTTAACATTTATTTAACCACCCAATAAATTATTCCAGCAATCAACGCCCCCGAGGCCATCATCCTCAGGTAAAATGCTAGACTGCCGTTTTGGAATTTTGCCGCGAGCACCCCTTTAATCCGGGCACTTTCACATCCAGCTGAGAAAATGCCGTTAATGACCCATTCATCAAGCACCTTATTTTCCACCCATGCCAGAGTGTAAACAAGTCCTCCTACCATACGATTTACAAACTCCAGGAAGATTTCAAAATAGTCAGACAAGCGTGCTGCCACATCCATAAACCGCCCCAAGGTCGCCTCATAAAGTTCATCCACCCGGCAACGTTCATTCAGGAAGACAAAGAAACTCCCGAGCAATTTGTGCAGCGGGTCATCAGCCATGGTGCGGACTGAACGGTTCCAGTATAGCTTCACCCCCAGGAGTAAGCCACCGAATGCAAGCGCTGTCCCGGTGAGCATCATCAAAAGGTGGATCGGCACATTAATCTCGTGCTCTGGGGCATGGATAAAATGACCAAAAAGATTCATCCAAGGAGTCCCGATTAGTCCCGCCAGTGCGGCAAAAACAGCGAGCACAATCAGGGGGGTAGTCAGGAGGGAAGGAGACTCATGCAGGTGGTGTTTGACTTCTTTGGTACCGCGGAATTCCCCAAAGAAAACAAGCACGACTTGCCGAGTCATGTAAAAAGCTGTCAGGAGGGAAGTCGCACACAGTAAGAGGAAAGGTAATTTATCATGTTCAAAGGCCCTGTAGAGGATCTCGTCTTTTGACCAGAATCCCGAAAGTAATGGTATTCCTGCTAGGGCCGCGGCACCAATGACATATGCTAGGAAGGTTTTCGGCATTTTGGCCTTTAATCCGCCCATCCGGTAAATATTCTGTTCCCCACTACAGGCATGGATGACTGAACCGCTCCCGAGGAAGAGCAGCGATTTAAAAAATGCATGGGTAAAAAGATGGAACATCGCATAGGCCGGTCCCCCGGCACCGAGTCCGACAAACATGATGCCGAGCTGGGACACGGTCGAGTAAGCGAGGATTCTTTTAATATCACTCTGGGCAATGGCGATCATTCCGGCAAAAATGGCGGTGATGGCTCCCACCCAAGTAATCAGAGTCAAGAGCCCGTCAACACTCTCGTACAGGGGATAAAGCCGACACATCAGGAAGACACCAGCGGCCACCATCGTCGCGGCATGAATCAAGGCAGATACAGGTGTGGGGCCTTCCATAGCGTCGGGTAACCACACATGGAGCGGGATCTGGCCGGATTTTCCGACCGCTCCCCAAAAAGCCAGGAGACAAACCCAAAAGAGGTAGCCGGCTCCCGCCCAGAGACCCGCCTTTTGCAATAAAGCAATTTGTGCAGGCTCAAGCAGACCCGCACCATGATCAAAGAAAAGGAGGGTTCCTGTTTTATTATACAGGAAAAACACAGCGGCCAAGAGCCCGAGATCACCGATCCTCGTCGTCAGGAATGCTTTTTGCGCGGCAGCCGCGGCGGAAGGTTTCTGATACCAGAATCCAATGAGTAAATATGAAGCCAATCCCATCATTTCCCAGAAAATCAAAAATGTCAGTAAACTATTCGAAACCACTGTCCCAAGCATGGCCCCAGTAAAAAAACTCAAGAAACAAAAATAACGCGCTTTCCTCTCGTCATGCTCCATATACCCCGACGAGAAAATAAAAACCAATAGTGCCACAAAAGAGACCACAAAACACATCACCGCCGACAGGGGATCAACCACAAAAGACATCGGAATGGATGAGTGGGCAAAATCCATCCAGGCAAATTGCGTCACGAGCAATCCAGCGGGTTTGATGACTCCCAATATCCAAAGGAAACCCAAAGAACAAACAAGGGACAGGGCAATACCACCTATGGAAACAAGAATGTATTTTTTAGGGGCTCTCACCGCGCCAAAGACACCAAAAATCGCTGCCATAAAAGGCCCGATTAACATAAGCAAAAGGATATTGGTCCAGATTTCCATGGGAATTAACCTTTTAGCTCCGTGATGGATTGTGTCTCGACTGATTTATAATGACGATAAAGCCGTAAAATCAAGGCCAAGCCAATAGCCGCCTCGGCACCGGAGATGGCTAGTGAAAAAAGGACAAACATGAGGCCCGAGATAGCAAGGGGATTCTCACCAAACCGCCAAAATGCGATCAGGTTCAAATGCGCTGCATTAAACATCAACTCGATACTGAAAAGGATCACAATCATATTCCGGCGGCTTAACACGCCGAAAAGCCCGATACAAAATAACGCAGCAGAAATAATTAAAATAAAACCTAAAGTCATGATCCGGCCCCCATGTCTTTGCCGGATTCATCCCCTTTTTTCTCCGGACGAGCAATGAGTGCTGCACCAATAAAAGCGGCGGTGAGTAATACTCCCATGATTTGCAAGGGCACAAAGTATTCCTCTGTGAAAGCCATACCAAATGCCTGCAGAGTTAAATCACTCTGGGGAACAATCGGGGGCAGGCCGGATGCAAAATCCTTATGTTTATTTATCCCGATAAAAAGAAGCAGGAAAAGACCGCCCGATAATACCCCGCCCCATATCCAGTCCTGCTTTTTCTCCGCGCGTCCCATCCCATCGACGGATTTGCGCGTGAGCATCACGACGAATAAAACAAGAACGGCAATCGCCCCGGTATAGAGGAGAATCTGTACCGCCCCTAGAAAGTCATTACCTAAAACAATGTAAATCCCTCCCAATGTCGCAAGCGAAAATATCAAGGCATAACCTGCGCGAATCAAGTCCACTAATATCACTGCATAAATCGCACAGGCCAAGACGACCGTGCCTAAGAACATAAAAATGAGGAGTTGCACGGAGAGTTCAGGCATAACGATACTCCCTCTTTTTCGCATCTTTAGTATAAACAATTTGCACGAGCACCCGGTAAGTAGTCCCGATTAAAACAGCACTGATTAACCAGCCAGCTACCCACATCCACGGCCCGGCCTGAGCCGTCAAGGTGTAGATAGCCGATCCAATCAAATTTACAATAGTAAGTGGTAAAAGGAATTTCCATGCCAACGACATGAGCTGATCTGAACGCAGACGCGGTAGTGTCCCGCGGATCCAAATCATGACTACGACCAAAGCGTACATCTTGATGAGGAACCAGAACCATGATGGCAGGATCTGCACCTCTCCGATGACCGGGCCATTCCACCCGCCAAGAAAAAGTGTCGTCGCCAATCCGGCAATGGCAAATGCGGAGAGATATTCCGCTACGAAAAACAGGGCGTATTTGAACCCGCTGTATTCGGTCAAGTGTCCGGCGACAATCTCCGACTCCGCCTCAGGAATATCAAATGGGCAACGGTTGATTTCTGCTAGCCCGGCAATAAAGAAAATGACAAACCCTGCGAAACCCCATGGTGTCCAGACATTCCAAGAAAGGATATTGAGGAATCCTCCCCCTTGACTCTCTACGATACTCACCATCGAGAGACTCCCTGCGACAAATACCGCAGACAAAGCTGCAAGAATCAAAGGTAACTCATAGGAAATAGTCTGGGCCACCACACGCATTCCTCCGATCACTGAGAATTTATTCCTCGATGACCAACCTGCCAAGAAAATGGCCAGTGTGCCAAACCCGCTTAATGCAAAAAAGAGAATTAATCCCACGTCACTGACCACAACCGTCATATTCCTTCCGACTGGAAGCAAAGTCAGAACCAAAAAGGGGGGGATCACGATTAATATCGGTGCCAGTGTGTGGAGGAATTTATCAGCCGCACGCGGAATAATATCCTCTTTAATCAGCATTTTTATGCCGTCCGCGATGAATTGGAGTAATCCAAAAGGCCCTACACGGTTCGGACCCATCCGGTTCTGGATCCGGGCGAGGACACGGCGCTCCACCCATGTCGTCAACCCCATGAGGGTCGGAAAAAGCAGAAGCACGGGCACTGTCATCAAGAGTACAGCTAGAGCAAATTGCAGCCAGGGGACAGCTGCAAACAAGCTCAAAAACCAGTGGTAAGCCCAGACAAATATCTGGTCACCAGAGTCAAATTTTACATTACCGAAAAACATCGACCCTTATGTAAGCCATGCCCAGCAAAATTTTCAATCGGTAAAACAACCTATTTTTTACTATATCCGGAAGAATTTCATCCTGTTACAAGATTTTTATACCTGATTTATTTTTTATGAAACAGTATGGAAATCATCTCATTCCAGCCATGTTTGTTATTTTTCGCAAAAAAGATGTTCCAGAAAATAAAATTTATGTTATTAAATGCTAATTAATGGCCGTTACGGAAGATATAGATTTTATAGAAAACCCTGATAATTTAATCGATAAATACATCGATTCATATCTAATTGTGGGATTTATCGGTGAAGGCGGCATGGGCCGAGTTTATAAAGCACTGCATCAACATTTGGATCGGATTGTCGCGATAAAAATACTGCCTCCCCATCTTAGTCACGACCAAAAGTACAAATCCCGTTTTAAAAAAGAGGCCCGGGCCGCAGCGAGGCTTAATCATCCGAGTATTGTCCAGATTTATGACTTTAATGATTGTGACGGAATGAGCTACATGGTCATGGAGTATGTCGATGGCCTCAATCTTAAGCAATTACTGGAAAAAGAGGGGATTCTTCATACCAATGATGCGATTAACCTGATGATCCAGGCTTGCCACGCTTTGGCTCATGCCCATGAAGCCGGGGTAATCCACCGTGATATCAAGCCTGATAATTTCATCTTAAGTGACCTCGGATTCTTGAAGATGACCGATCTTGGCTTGGCAAAAATCGGACTCTTGGGTGATCCCCACTCCCTGGGCATGACCCAAACAGGAGCTCCCCTCGGAACCCCTTATTATATTTCCCCAGAGCAAGTCCAATCCGACCCAGTCGATCACAGGACAGATATTTATTCGCTGGGAGCGACCTTTTTTCACATGCTCACCGGGCGCCCGCCGTATGACGGGAAAAGCAGCCCCTTGATCATGGCTAAACACCTGAATGAAACTCCTCCAGACCCAGCCACATTAAATCCCGACATTGATCCAGTCATGGCGGTCATCCTTTTAAACATGATGGAAAAATCAGCCGATGACCGCCCTCAATCCATGATGGAGGTCTGTCACACTCTCGAAACCCATCAACAGTTCCTAATCAAACAGGCTTACCAGAAAGAACTCCTCACAAATCAGAATATTCCCGAAGCTCCTTTAGTTGAATCCACCCCTGAAACCGTAGCACAGACTCCTTCCTCTGAGATCGACCCGGTGGAGATCCCCGGAGTTATCACAGCACAAAATATTCCCGAACCATCTAAAAAAGATCCAAAGGAAAAGTCTCCGGATCAATCCGTGATTATAGAACCCCCGTCCCCCAGAGACCCCACCCTTTTC
>JAWXBN010000075.1 GCA_034440155.1 Verrucomicrobiota bacterium
ATTTCTACACTGGGCTCACTTACCGCGAGATGGGGATCCCGACAAATATGTTCACCGTGATGTTTGCTATCGGGCGTTTACCGGGCTGGATCGCCCAATGGCTGGAAATGACAGAAGACCCCGACTCCCGGATCGCACGGCCCCGCCAGGTTTATACCGGACCAAATGCCCGTAAGATCATCCCGATGAAAAAACGCAAGAGCCCGCCCCTCCCCTCATCATGAAAAAAATCATCATTCACACTGATGGCGGATGCCACGGTAATCCCGGCCCCGGTGGCTGGGCGGCGACCCTCTCCCATGCGGGCAACTCCCGCACAATCAGTGGGGGATGTCCCGCGACGACCAATAACCGGATGGAACTCACCGCCGCCTTGGAAGCCCTCAAAAGCCTCAAAGAACCTTGTGATGTCGTACTCTTCACGGATTCATCCTACCTGAGGAATGGGGTCACTGAATGGATCAGGCTCTGGAAACGTAATGGCTGGAAAACCAAAGCACGGCAACCCGTAAAAAATGCTGACCTCTGGATTGCATTAGACGAGGCGACCACACACCATAAAATCTCCTGGCAATGGGTAAAAGGTCATGCTGGGGATGCCGGTAACGAAAAGTGTGATGAACTCGCCAATACCGAAATCGCCAAAATCAAACAAGAATACTCTACCTCCGAACTCAAAGAACTCCTCGGGCAATTTGCCCAGTCCGAGATCAAGTCCGGCACCTCCGACGAGCTCCTCCCCCTCCGATCCCCCCCGCCTGCTGGTAAACCTCTCGTGCAAGGCGATTTGTTTTAGGAGGTTGCAAATTGCGCGGTGGAAAAGTATTTTTCACTCCATGCATGACCATTCTTTTAAGGATTTTGTCTTGGAGCAACTGTCGCGGTTACCCGAGGTGCGGGCACAAGCGATGTTTGGCGGGCATGGACTTTATCAGGATGAGGTCTTTTTCGGGATATTGGCCGAGGGCCGACTTTACTTAAAGGCTGATAGGAATACGAAACCGGATTTTGAAGCCGCTGGGATGGGGCCTTTTGTTTATGAAAGCTCCCGGGGAAAAGCAACCATGAGTTATTATGAGATTCCCCCCGGTGTCTTGGATAATAGTGTGGAATTAAAGCAATGGGCCCTTAAAGCCATTGATGTGGCGCTCAGGAGCAAAAGGAGTACCACCGTAAAGAAGAAAAAGACTGCATCCCAGAAAAAACAGCCGACGAAAAAGAAAATTTCCCGGGCGAATCTTCATTGATCTCCCCTCTTCAGCGACTAGAGTATATGAAAACATGAATATCATACAACATATCGCCTTCAATTGCCGGAACAAACAAATCCTGGAAGATTTCTACACCAAACATTTCGGATTCAAACGTGTCCGCATTTTTCATGCCGGGGAACCAAATGAATTTGTCATGTTACGACTGGGGGCGACTTGTATTGAGCTTTTTAGTGCTGCGGAAGGTGACCGCACAAAATCCGGCGCACCCCAACCCGTAGGATTCAGTCATCTGGCATTTGAGGTGCCAAATATCGAGGCAAGTGTAAAGGCCCTTGAAGACGAAGACATCAAACATGACGACATCATAGATTGTTCGGGAACCATTCCTGGACTGAAAATTTGTTTCTTTTCTGATCCTGATGGTAACCGCATTGAGCTCATGCAAGGTTGGCAGGACGACTCCAATCTCTAATCGTTAAAAAAAAGACATTTGTCCACCGGGGGCAGGTTTCACAGCGGCCGGCAAAGCCATGGACCGAGCATTCGTGTAATGTATCCCCTTTTTAGCGGATTCCAGCAAGGCCAAACGCCTTCCATAGTCCGGAGTGACCCATTCGGAGTAAGAATCCCTTTTAAGGATCACGGGCATCCGATCGTGGATCGCGCTAATTGATTGTTCTGCCGACTTGGTTAATAAGACAAACCGTCCTTCGGGGGAATGAAGGCCGGCCAGGAAAAAAGATTCTGCATTTGGCAGGAAAATCCTGTGTTTGATTTTTTGTTTTCCTGACGTGAGCCATTCAAAATATGCGGTCGCCGGGACTGCACAGGGGTGATCGAGCAAAGGCCTAAATACTTCTTTCTGTAAAAGTGTCTCAGATCGGGCATTAATGAGGAGTTGTTTTCCCCACGCTGGGCGAAAGCCCCATTCACCCATCACCACCCCTCCATAGGCGTTGATAAATGGAATCTTCTCCGAAGGGTAATATTCTTCCTTCAGTAGGTCATCCATCAATTTTAAGAGTTCCGGATGGAACCCAGCAAAGGAAGTAGACTTGAATTCAAATCGGGCACACATAGGGCTGACTTATATAAGAGGCATAAAAATAATCTTTCCACTTTAAAAATCGGTGTTTTATCCTACAATAAGAGTAGCTCCCATTTTTTATGAAACACTCCCATCGATTCGACCACTCAAAATTCCTCGTTCCCAGTGACAAAAAAATCAAACTCTCGGACTACGATCCTGATTACACCGCAGACTTTAAAGACAAAGAAGAAGCTTTAAAGGCATTAGCAGAAGACAAAGAGGCACTGGCTGAAGCCCAGGAAATGATTTATGCCAATGCCCGCGGGGCCGGGTTAATCATTTTCCAAGCGATGGATGCTGCCGGTAAAGATGGTGCGATTAAGCATGTCATGAGTGGAGTCAATCCCCAGGGGTGCAATGTGAGCAGCTTCAAAACCCCCTCCTCCGAGGACGTCAGCCATAATTTCCTCTGGCGATATGCCAAACACGCCCCAGAAAAAGGAAAACTCGGTATTTTTAACCGTTCTTATTATGAAGAAGTGCTCGTCACTCGGGTACATACAAATTTCCTTGATGCCCAAAAACTGCCCGTAAAAAAGTATGATAAGGATTTCTGGAAAAGCCGTTATGATGATATTAATGCCTTCGAAAAACACTTAACCAATACAGGCACTGTCATTATCAAATTCTTCTTAAACCTCTCCAAAACAGAACAAAAAGGAAGATTCCTCGACCGTCTGAATAAAGAGGAAAAACACTGGAAATTCTCAGCGGCCGACCTGCGTGAACGCGGTTTCTGGGACCAATACATGCAGGCCTATGAGGAAATGCTCAGTGCTACCAGCACGGAATGGGCCCCATGGTATGTGATTCCCGCTAATAAAAAGTGGTTCACCCGCTCAGCAGTCGCCGATATCGTTATTACCCATATCGAACGCCAGAAACTGGAATTCCCCAAAGTCTCCAAAGAACAACTCGAACAAATCAACGAGGCCCGGAAACAACTTGAGAATGAATAGCCCAGACTCCCGGAGGGAAAGTGAATGAATAAATCCCTCGTGAAATTCGGTGGGCTAGTGCTTTGGATTATCATCAGCTTTTTACCGTCATTAACTGCTGTTTTTGTCCGTCCGGATGCATGGTATGCCACAATCATTAAATCCCCACTCAATCCGCCCCCGTGGATATTTGCCCCAGTCTGGACGACCCTTTATCTGCTCATGGGTATCTCGGCTTGGCTCATCTGGATATCTGGTGACATCAAAAAAACTTGGGCACTGCTAACCCTTTTCCTTTTCCACCTCGTATTAAACGGACTTTGGAGTTATCTTTTTTTTGGCCTCCAGAGCCCCTCTTACGCCCTTGTAGATATTATCCTTCTTTTTACCACGATCCTCCTGATGATCATCCTTTTTATGCCGGTCCACCGTGTGGCCGCCATCCTCCTCTTCCCCTACCTCATCTGGGTCGGGTTCGCCTCTTACCTAAATTTCTATATCTGGCTGAAAAATTAGGGGATTTTCCATCGGCTCATTGGGCAAATTGCTGGGAGCACGCAGGCGTTTTTACGAGAGCAATTTGTTTTCGGGATGAAGGTGTTTGATCCTGTCTTTGATCTCTTGGCATAACCATTTTTGCTCGGAATCCGTGAGGGCACTGCCGAAACGGATCCTGCGTCCGCTGGCATTAATTTCTATTCCATAAACCGGCTGGTGATTTTGTGTATAAAAAGTCATCCTACCGACGAAACTCACCGATACTGTCGGGATGTCGTTGACTTTTTCCCATCCAAAAAGGTCTGTCTGGATGCGGACAGTTTGATGGCCGATGTAAAGCATCCGTTTCGACAAATTCTGCAGGAGTCCGGCATAAATCACCCCTAATCCGATGGTAGGAAAAAGGATCAGGATTCCATAAACAAAAAACGGAATATCCCCCCTTTGGGCTGCACCACCAAAGATAAACACAAAAACGAAGATAAATGAAAAAGCCGTCCACAGGATCCCAAACCCCGTAGAGGCGCCGAATTTCCCGGCCCGAGGGATCCGGTAAACCTGTTCGTCATCGGGCAAATCCTGGATCATGATTTTTGTCCCCTCAGGTTTGGCGACTGGACCGTCTGGAAGCTTTCTGAGATCTGATCGGGATTTTATCCATTCAAGTAAACCGGCCTGCAAACCGCACTGGGGACATTTCAAGACTGGGTGTGTCTTTAGGAAATCCTGATAGATCAATTTTGCAATAGAGGATTTGAGTATTAAAAACATATTTCATCCCTCACTTCCATCCCACGGGCACAAGCACACTATTGTGCGGGCGGATCAACAGGGGTAGTAGTCGTCTCTGGCTCAGCAGGAGCCACTGGCGCCGGCTGGTCATTCTTGGTGGCAGAGGAAGGGGCTTTACCACCAAGCATGGCGATCACTTCCTTCTGCACATCCATAATCTGGTCGAGGCGCAAGTCAGGATCGGCAATCGTAAAGGATTCCCCGCTCTTGAGATGCTCATAAACAATCACCTTGCCAAGTAGGTCATTCATAAACGTATCGATTTGTTTCAGGATACGTTTGCGCTCGAGCATAATGGCGAGGATATAACGGGTCATGACTGTGGACTCTTCATTACGTTCGATCAACTGGCGTAACATTCCCTCGGCATCATCCTTTTTTAAGGCATCGGGTGGAGGGGGTGGAGGGGTGAAAAATTTCGTCTGCCAATAAGAATTTGGAGCTGTGTCCGGAGTGGTGATCAATTCGCGCCAAGCTTGTTGGCAATAATCCTTACGTTCATAACCATTCTTCCCCAAGAAAAGCATCGAAACAATTTGCTCCGCTTCCTCGAATGATTTACCGGTTCCCGCACAAACCCGCGACCTAGATTGTATATTCCACTCTTCCATAAAGTTTATGGTGCCGGAATCCCCCGTCTCCGGCTAGTTGTTTTTTGACCAGAGTTCCTTATTTTTCATCATATAAGCAAAACCTGAATAAACCGTCAGGGCGATGGTGATAGCCATGGTGACATAGACGCCCCACGTAAACATCTGGAGGACCCCATCTAACCACTCGGGATCACTCGGCCCCATAATCTCATCAAGGGCACTACGCAAGAGCACGACGATAATCGTGATCATCTGCCAAGCTGTTTTATGTTTGCCTAGACGGTCTGCGGAAATGATCTGGCCCCTCGCTCCTGCTAAAATCCTCAGCCCCGTAATCAGGAATTCACGGGAGATCACAATAATCACAAAATAAGCACCAAAAGGCCCTAATTGCCCCCGCGCGACAAAACTCACAAAAGCCGCACAGACCATGACCTTATCGGCCAAAGGATCCATCAGGGCTCCAAAATCGGTTTTTAAATTCCGGCTCCGCGCAATAATCCCGTCGATATAATCAGTCACCATACCAATAAAAAAGACAATGACAGCCACCGACGCACTGTAGGTATAATTCCCCAATACCAAGATCGTGAATACGATGGTGATGAAAAAACGGGATATAGTCAGTTTATTGGGTAAATTCATGGTTCCTCAGTTCCCTTTCTTGACTAAGACCTTTTGCCCCAATCGTCAACGCAGGAGTTTAAAAGAGTTCATAAAAAGTCCCTATTCTACCCTCTGAGACGATCAACCACGGGCAAATGACTCAAAACAAAGAATCATGTCCTCGGTCATTTTTTGGCAAAAAATCCACTCTTCCGCACGTGATCTCTGAGACACGGATTCTTAAACCGGTTGACCCATCAGGTCATAATCCAAAGCACCAATAATCTTTATCCTGCGGAATTCACCGACTTTGGCTGAACCTTCCGGGATCAAGATGCGTCCGTCGATATCAGGAGCATCCCATTGTCCGCGGGCGACCCCGTCCTTATCGATCAGGGCGAGGATTTCGCGCCCGATCTGGGATTGGGAAATCTCGGCGGCAATACGTCGCTGGAGTTTCATCGCTTTTTTGTAACGACTTTTTTTCGTGCGGTCATCGATCTGGGCTTCCATTTTTCCAGCGCGTGTCCCGTCTTCCTGCGAATAAGTAAATACCCCGAGCCGTTCAAACCTTGTTTCCTCCATAAAATCGAGGAGCGTCTGGAAATATTCATCTGTTTCACCGGGGAATCCGACAATAAAAGTCGTGCGGATGGCAATACCGGGAATGCCCGCCCTGATTTTTTTAATCAAGTCCCGGATATACTGGGATGATGTCTCCCTGCGCATGGGCAAAAGCATTCCGTCATCAATATGTTGTAACGGCATATCGATATATTTAGCCACTTTCGGCAAGCGTGCCATGGCCGTGATTAACTCATCACTCCAATGATAAGGATGTGTGTAAAGGGTGCGTATCCAGAAATCTCCCGGAATATCATTGAGAGCCTCCAGCAAATCGGGTAATCGATAGGTTCCCTCACCTTTCAAATCTTTCCCCCAAAAGGTGGTATCCTGCGAAATCAAGTCAAGCTCCTTGACCCCTGACTCCACGAGCTGCCGTGCTTCCTGTACAATCGAGTCCAAGGTACGACTGCGGTGTTTCCCTCGCATTTGAGGGATAATACAAAAGGAACAAGGGTGGTTACAGCCCTCACCGATTTTTACATAAGCAAAATGGTCGGGTGTCAGTCGCACACGGGGAGTAGAATAATCGGGGATATAAACCGGTTTACGAGTCACGAAATTAAGCGGGTCTTGTGGCGGAACTTGCGCGGGCGCGGCTGTCCCCGATTTGCCTACTTTCGAGGCCTGGACTCTATCCGCTTCGACCACGTGTCCCCTGCGGGCACGTGCCTGATTGATAATCTCGGCGACTTGCTCGACCTGGTCGATCCCCATAAAAGCGTCGACTTCCGGAATCTCTTTTTGCAGCTCCCCGGCAAAACGCTGTGCCATACACCCCGACATGATCAGCGTTTGGTTCTTATGTTTTTTTGAACCCCCACGTTTTTGATTCATCTCGAAGATATTATCGATCGACTCTTCCTTAGCTTTATCGATGAATGAACAGGTATTCACAATAATGACATCCGCTGTATCCGGGTCAGGTGTAATCTCCATACCTGCATCGCGGATTTTTCCGAGCATAATCTCGGCGTCGACTAGATTCTTGGCGCAACCCAGCGAAACCATCCCGACTTTGACTTTTTCGGATTGGGCTGTGGTAGGATTGAGTTCTGCTTGATTATTTTTCATTAGGGTAAATTAATTGTTTTAGGTTCCGTACCCTGATTAGAGTTAGCCACTTCCTGACCATTATAAAGAATCGTCACAAGCGAGGGATTAAAAACTTCCACGGTGAATTTCTCCGCTTCGAATTCTTTTTGAGTGTCGCTATCCAGAATAAAGCCGCCATCATTCTCATCGGTTTGTCCGTCGAGGGTGACGCGTATCCAACAATCGTCCGAGGCCCTGATCGCGAGTTTATTTTTTACCGGGACGACAGGGACTTGTGCGACGACATTGGTGGGAAGGGCAATAACCGCACCCTGAGCATTTGACGTCACTGCCACAGGCACACCGGGCTGGCCTAGGGGAGCTCGCACGGCAGGATGAGGGATACTCCCCCCGCTCACCACGACCTCTGGGGTCACTTTTGTGGGTATTTTAAAAACGCCTACACGCCAAAGGTTGATAAGGATCGGCAACAAGACCAATAAGATCACTAGACCCACCACGATATAAAGAATGGCCACAGGCTTGAGGCGGACCTCACGGGTAACGGCAACCACAGGCCGCACCGGGCTATTCAGATTAATAGTCCCATAATCCTCTGCTTCATAACCAAATTGTTCATTGAACTCCAAAACAAGTTCATTGGCATCCATCTTGAGGTATTTCGCATAAGTACGGACGAATTCCCTCTGATAACGCAGCCCATTGATTTTGGAGAAGTTATCCTCCTCCATCTCGGCTAGCCTTTCAGCACGTATTTTCGTCGCCTTGGCTGCCATCGCCAAGGATAAATTACGAGATTCCCTCTGTTTTTTTATTTTTTGACCTACTGTATCCATCGTTTCATCCGGTTAATCAAATAAAGCCTCGATCCGCCGGAATTCATCCGGGTTATTGAGATCAACAAGGATTTCCCTGTCTTTAGCTCCGTCTTTCGGACCGACTATAGCATAATCTTCAAAAATATCCATAATTCTGGCAGCGCGTGTATACCCCAGTCTCAAGCGTCTCTGCAAGAGAGAAGTGGAGGCCCTCCCTTCTTGGAGGGCAATTTCCAGACATTGCTGGACGAGCCGTTTATCCTCATCGGTGATTTCAGAACCATCGGCATCGTCCTTTTCGAGGCGGCTGTGGACTTCCGGTTCAAAAAGCGCCGGGGCTTGTTTACTAATATAATCCACGACAGCAGAAACTTCCTCATCCGTGATATAGGCTCCCTGGGCACGGATAAGCTTTGAGGAACCCGGCGGCAGGTAGAGCATATCCCCTTTCCCGAGCAATTTGTCCGCCCCGTTGGCATCGAGAATGACACGGGAATCCAGTTTTGATGCCACTTGGAGGGCGATACGCGTCGGTACATTGGCTTTGATCACACCGGTCACCACATCAGCCCGTGGTGTCTGGGTCGCGATGAGCATATGGATCCCGGCGGCCCGGGCCATTTGTGTGATACGCGCGATCAAACTCTCGACATCTGCTGGGGCCGTCTGCATCAGGTCGGCTAACTCATCAATAATCACGACGATGTAGGGCATCTTATCAGGAATAATCAAATCATCATCCCGAGGGACGACGATCGGTAATACCTCTGGCTCCTGCTCTTTGTGCCCAAGGGCCCCTTCCCCCGCACCATCCTCATCGTCTTCTTTTTCGAGCACTTCTTGGAGATCTAAGGGCTCGGGAATAGGAATCTTCGGCTTGGGACGGTCATTAAATGTCGAGATATTACGGACCCCGACAGCGGCGAAAATCTGGTAACGTTTTTCCATTTCCCTCACCACCCATTGTAAGGCCCGGATGACTTTTTTCGGGTCTGTCACGACGGGGACGACTAAGTGGGGCAATTTGTTATACACCTGCATCTCCACTACCTTAGGATCAATCATGATCAAACGTAGGTTCTCGGGGGAAAACTTATAAAGCATACTCAGGATAATCGAACTGATACACACCGATTTACCCGAACCCGTGGTTCCCGCGACGAGCACATGCGGCATTTCAGCCAAGTCCCCGACGACAATATTCCCGTACACATCCTTGCCTAAGGCCACGGGGATTTTCGCTTTGGAATTCACCCACGTATCGGAAGTCAGGAGGTCGGTGAAAAAGACGGTTACTTTTTTGGAGTTTGCCACCTCGACACCGACGGTATTTTTCCCGGGGATCGGCGCGAGGATATTAATCGCCTCCGCCTGGAGTGCCATGGCCATATTTTTCTCGAGGGAAACAATCTTCTCAAGCTTCACCCCGGCCTCAGGCTCCAGCTCGAAACGCGTTATCGTCGGGCCTTTGGTAATCGTCCTTTGATAAACCGTGATGCCAAATTGTTTTAGTGTATTAACCAAGATGTCTGCCTGCCCGAGGAGTTCTATTTCATTTGAAACAGGAGTCCCCACCGGTACCGGGGGCGTCTGGAGCAAATCCAATGAGGGCAACTCATAATTCTTATAAGAAACATTAGCCAAAGTAACAGCAGGAACAGGTTCCTTCGAGAGTGAACGCCCACCCACAGGGGTTTTGCGATCTTTTCCAGACGCTTTCATGGCTTTTGCCCCCACCTGATCATCATCACCCGGAATTTCATCCGGAGCATCCTCATCCCCATCCTCAGAAATTTTCTTTCTCACTGGCGAAATCGTTGTATCAATAATCTGCGGTGGTGGCTGGGGCACGGCCTCTGCTTGGATCATTGCAGCCTCCCTTTCCTCCATTCGAATCGCCTCTTCCTGCCTCAAGATTTCCTCGTCAATCTCACGCTGCTTGGATTTAGAGAGTTTCTCAGCCTCTTTTGACAGTCGCTCAGCCCGTTTACGCATCAGCTTTACCCGTTCCCTCGGATCTTCTTCCCGTTCAATCCGCATATCCTCGCGGTTACGGATATAATCCCGCACCCACCGGAAACTCTCGATGGTCAGGGTAATGGGTTTAAACTCCAGCATCATCACCAGGCTGATGAGATAAGTAATCCCTAAAATAATGGCCGCACCGGACTTACCCAAAAGGGGGAAAAAAATGCCACCGACAAATAGAACCCCGATATATCCCCCGCTGCCTTCTAGTCCATAGTTCGACTTCATCAAGTGCGGGAAAAAAAGTTGCGAAAGGCAAGCCAAAGTAAAAAGAAAAACAAAAGCCCACAGGACTTTGATCCAGCTCCAGGGGTTCTTCTTTAATTCCGGATAAATAATCTGGAATACCAGATTCACCGCGGGTATCAGGCACAAAAAAGGCACCACAAAAGATGAAACCCCAAAAAGGAAAAAGAAGATGAATCCTAATTGGGCTCCCAGCCAACCAACCGCATTATGGGGAGGATCATACGGGGGCGACATGTAAAATGAAATATCCCCGGAATCGTAGGTGTATATACTCAAGAGCAGCAAGACACAGAGGCCGATCCCCACAATCGCCACAATTTCTTTACTATGATGCCATTTCGGCTGGTTTCTCTCTCTCGACACGGAAGCGGAAGTCTAACAATATGTCATCATGACGCAATAGGTTATTTACTACGTAAAAACTTTCTTCAGAGATTCCAGAGGCTTTCCCCAAAAAACAACAATCCATCGTCATTCTCGAAATAAATCCTCAGAATAGATCATTAAAAATATTCATAAGTCATTTATTTTTAATATTCTGCATGTATTCATCAGAATTTCGCAAAGTTGGCATCAGGATTGCTCACTCTACAAAATCGATCTAACCACAACTCAAAACACTAAACTAAAATCAAGAAGAGGATAAAAAAATGGAAAAATCAAAAATATATATGCGCATGCTGTTGATCGCGGGAGTCTGCCTTCTCTCAGCCAGCGTATTTGCCCAGGACGCCACCGCGCCTGCAGCACCTGCAGTCATTAACGAAACGGTCGTCGTTGAAAATAATGTCACTGAAGAAGTTGCGGGGCCAACAGTTGCTGATGCCATGTTCATGACTAATAACCTCTGGATGATGATTGCTGCTGCATTGGTTTTCATCATGCACTTGGGATTTGCCTGCGTGGAATCAGGGCTCACCCGTTCCAAAAATACGGTGAATATCCTCTTCAAAAACGCAATTATTCCCGGTATCGGTGTACTAACCTATGCCATCATTGGTTTTAACCTCATGTACCCCGGTGCTGATTTTGCAGGAAAATGGTTCGGATTTGCCGGATTCGGCATCTCTCTTCCAGATGGTGGATTAACGTCCGCCTACAATCCTGGTTATACCTACTGGACAGACTTCCTCTTCCAAGCCATGTTCGCTGCGACTGCTGCTACAATTGTTTCTGGTGCTGTGGCAGAGCGCGTCAAACTTTCCTCCTTCCTGATTTTTGCGACTATCTTCGTCGCTATTTCTTATCCTATCACAGGGATGTGGAAATGGGGTAACGGTTGGCTCAATACTCTCTCAACTCCCTTTTATGATTTTGCCGGTTCAACTCTTGTTCACTCTGTCGGTGGATGGGGTGCTCTTGCAGGTATCATCATTCTCGGACCTCGTATTGGTAAATACGTAAATGGAAAAGTTGTCCCTATCCTCGGTCACAGTATGCCATTGGCGACAATCGGTGTCTTTCTTCTTTGGTTAGGATGGTTCGGATTCAACGGTGGATCGGTTCTTTCAGCTGATCCCGGACTTGTCTCTCTTACACTTGTCACCACTACAATCGCCGCTTCAGCGGGTGGTATCGGCTCCATGCTTACCTCTTGGATAATCTTCAAAAAGCCCGATTTATCCATGGCTCTCAACGGAATTTTAGCTGGTCTTGTAGGGATCACTGCTGGTGCCGACCAGATGGGACCGATGGATGCTGTCTTGATTGGTTTGATAGCAGGTATCGCTGTTGTTCTCTCCGTTATCATCATGGATAAAATCAGGCTCGACGATCCAGTCGGTGCTGTATCAGTTCACTTGACCTGCGGTATTTGGGGAACTCTCGCTGTTGGCCTTTTCGGTGCGAAAAAAGGCATGGCCCAATTAATGTCCCAATTCACAGGGGTTATTGCTATCGGGTTATTCACCTTTATTTTCGCCTTTGTACTATTCTTAATCATTAAGGCTGTCATGGGTCTACGCGTCAGCGCAGAGGAAGAAATCGAAGGCTTGGATATTGGGGAACACGGAGCAGAGGCTTATCCCGACTTCCAAGAAGCTAGCAGTAAGATGTAACAATAAACATTTACAAAAAGTTACATTCTAAGCTAAAAATAAATTGAACATTGAAAGGCTAATATAATGAAAAAAATCGAATCTATAATTAAACCCTTTAAACTCGACGAGGTGAAAGCCGCCCTGTCTGAGCTCGGCATCGAAGGGATGACCGTATCCGAAGTCAAAGGTTTCGGACGCCAAAAAGGTCATACAGAAATCTACCGTGGCAGCGAATACACGGTTGATTTCCTCCCGAAAGTCAAAATCGAAGTGGTCGTCGTCGACGATCTCGTCGAAAAGGCTATCGAGGCGATCGTAAAGTCAGCCCAGACCGGCAAAATCGGGGACGGTAAAGTCTTCGTCATCCCGGTCGAGCAGGCCATCCGTATCCGTACGGAAGAAAAAGGCGACAAAGCCATCTAAACTTTCCTTTAAAAAGGATTGGGGCAAGATTACAAACCCTGTCGGAATTTTTCCGGCAGGGCTTTTTTTTTGACTCACTGGGTGATGAATGCTTCTCTAGGGGTCCATGCTACATCCATACATCACCACCATCATCTATGGGATTATTGAGGGGATTACCGAGTTCCTCCCCATCTCCTCCACCGGACACCTTCTGATCGCCGGTCATTTTCTGGGGCATAAACCTGATGTTTTTAATGTTTTTATCCAGACCGGAGCCGTTTTGGCCGTTCTACTGGTCTTCACTCAAAAAGCTAAGGATCTGGCCCTCGGCTGGAAAAAGCCGGAGAATTTTGATTACCTACTCAAGCTTCTCGTTTGTTTTATCATTACCGGGATTGGAGGATTAATCCTGAAAAAAGTTTTCCATTTCAAACTCCCGGAAACTATTGCACCTGTCGCTTGGGCGACATTGATCGGGGGCATCATCATCTTGGCCGTCGAAGCTTGGCTCAAAAAACGCAAATTGTCCGATGACCTGACCTGGACCATTATCATTCTTGTCGCCGTGGGCCAGTTAATCGCCGCCACTTTCCCCGGCGCCTCCCGTTCCGGCACCACGATCATGATGGCCCTGATCTTCGGTTTGTCTCGCCCGAAAGCCACAGAATTCTCCTTTTTAGTCGGTATCCCCACCCTCTTGGCCGCCGGAGCATTGGAGGTCCTGAGTGCTTATAAAGAGGGAGCCCTCGACATGTCCACCGCGACTGATCTGGGCATCGGGTTCGTCTCTTCCGCCATCGCCGCTTTTTTTGCCGTTAAATGGCTCCTTAAATTCATCCAAACCCACACATTTGTGGTCTTCGGCTGGTACCGCATCATTTTTGGTAGCGCACTCCTTGCCTGTTTTTATCTCGGATATATCAAATAAGGGGCATACAAGTGTGTGTGGGGGGGGGGGAAAGTAAATGGCACACAGAAAATGTGCCTTGTTATCCCCCTGGGGAAAAATAGACCGAGGAGGATTATAAATTCCACCCGCCACCGACGATGATATTCGAGCCGGTGATATGGTCGCTTTCGGGTTTAATCAGGAACTCCACCGTATTCCAAATGTCCGCAAATTGCGTGAATCCGCCCATGGGCATGGTACTTGCAGGGGGTTTGCCGAGGCTATTTTCCAGCATTCCGGGGGACACCATATTAACCGTGACCCCGTGGCAAGCTTCAGCAGCAGCAAAAGATTTTGTCAGGAGTAGAACCCCGGTTTTCCCGATATGATAGGAAATACTTAAATCCCGTTTTGAAAGACGTTCGGCACTTGAATCCCCGATATTGATCACCCGGCGCAATTTGCTTTCCCTCAATGCCGGTAAAGCCGCCCTCGTAGTAAAAAAACAGGCTGTGGAGGTGGTATTAAAACCTTCAAACCATTCATCGGGGGTTAACTCTTCGATCCCCTTCTCATGATAAACCCCTGCATTATTAATCAGGATATCGATCCTGCCCATGGTTTCCAGGCATTGAGCCACGAGTTTTTTCGCCCCGTTTTCCTGTGATAAATCTGATGCGCAAACAAATTCCGGGGACAAATAACCCGGGATTGAATGGTGGTATTGTCCAAAAACAAAAAATCCCTTTTTAAGAAAAGATTCGCCGAGGAATTTCCCTAATCCCGAACCGGCTCCCGTGACCAGTACGACCGGTTGTTCGCTCCTCATTTTGCGGAAAATACCCGGAGGGTTTCGATCACGGCATTAATCCGGGGAAGCTCATGAGTCCTGATCAGGTCGGTTTTCCCCAAAAGGGCAAGAACCGCCATAAAAGGCTCCGCGCACCTGACCTCTTCACGGAAATACTCAAACGCATGAGGCAAGGCATGGCAAGTCGGCCATCCAAGCTTGCGAAGACGAAATGTATTCAAAAAAACCTCCATCTGATGGCGCACCCGAACGGCACTATCCTGTAGATTCTGGTAATAAAATCCGAGGCCCGGATCGATAAAGATTTTTTTCACTCCGCATTTTTCCGCGAGGGCGACCTTAGGCCCGAACCATTCATACATCGAGGAGACGATATCCTCGGCAAATTCAAAATCGGCGACTTCCCGGACATTAGTACCCTGCACATAACAAATAATGACTGCGGCACCATAATCCGCCACGATTTTAAAGTGTTCCTCAAGATTTTCCGTACCGGTGAGATTTAGGACACAAGCCCCCTCATCTAGGGCGGCTTCCGTCACGCTGGGGTGATAGGTCTCGACAGAAATCCGAGCTCCCTCCTCGGAAAGGGTCGTAATCAGCGGGAGCAATTTGCTTTGTTGGGTGACCTGATCGACCCGTGCGGCGTGTGCGAGCGTGGACTCAGCCCCGATATCGATCAGATCCGCCCCATGGGCCATCAGGGTCCGTCCCCGTTGTAAGGCACTATCTAGGCTCAGGGAAACTGTTTCCCGGTACCAAGAATCCGCCGAGAGATTAATGACCCCCATCGTATGGGGACGCACATCAAACTCGAAATGTTTACTGCGTAATTCGAAGTTATGGACTTTGGACGCGAATTCATCCGCGTACTTGTCCCGTAGTCTTTGAAGGTAATCCAAGTCAAGCATTACAAATTAAGGTAGCCGAACCTTTGCAGGAATCAACCCTTCTTCTTCTAAAAACTGATGAGCGACTTCAGCCGGGGATTTTTTCTCGATATCGACCTCGGCATTCATCCGTCGGATTTTTGCGGCGGTAATCCGCCCCATCAGGCACTGGCCTAATTCATTTATGATGTCCGCACTCACCACGGGCCGCTGGTTACCGAGGAGGATACAAGAATAATCCGGGAACACTTTCCGGTCATCTTCCAAAAGGACAAACCCGAATGCATCAATGCGCCCATCGGTCGAAAAGACCGAGGCCACATCCACTTTACCGGTTTTTAACGCCTCATACACCAGCATGGCATCCAGGGTAATGATATCTTTGAAGACAATCCCGTAAGCTTTTTTCACGGCCGGCCACCCGTCCTCACGTCCGATGAATTCACTATTGAATCCCGCGACCATTTCTTTTCCCGGCCCTTGCAGGTCGCCGATTGTGGTCATTTTCTTTTCCTGTGCATCCTTTTTCCTGACCGCTAGGGCATAAGTATTTTCAAATCCTAGCTCGGAAATAATTTTTAACCCGAGCTTGTCCACACACTCTTCATTGAGCCGGGCAATTTGCTCGAATTTCGGCATAGACGCGGGTGGGGTCTTTTCTTTCAAAAGAACGGACCAAACGGTGCCGGAATATTCAGGATACAGGTCGATCTCATTCCTTTCGAGCGCAGTCGCGATCAAATCCGTACTCCCGAAACCAAACTTCCGCTCCACAGCGACCCCGTATTTTGTCTCCGCCAATTGCGCTATGATCTCGCCGATAATCAATTGTTCGGACCAGTTTTTTGTGCCGATACACAATTTACGCGGCCCTTCATTGCCTCCCGTGAAGACTGGTCCCTCCATGGCCCTTTTGATTAAGGGTGTCGAGACCAGGAGGATCATGGCGGTGATTACCACGGCGGGGAATACCTTTTTGAGCCGGGGCAAACGCATGCCCTCCATATAACCGATCAAAGTATCTAGGCCTATCGCTAGGAGTGCCGCGGGGATCGCCCCGGTCAGGAGCAAGGCATTGTTATTAAGTGCCAGTCCTCGGTTAATAAAGTCACCGAGACCACCCGCCCCGATAAATGCGCTTAATGTCGCGATCCCCACCGACCAGACTGTCGCAGTCCGGATACCCACGATCATCACGGGCGCAGCTAATGGGAACTCCACTTTCATGAGTATCTGGAATGGGCCCATGCCCAAGGACTCACCCACCGCGAGGAATTGCCGGTCGACCCCTTGTAGTCCCGTGGCCGTATTCCTGACGATCGGCAGGAGGGAATAGATAATGAGTGCCGTGATGGCCGGGGCGAATCCGATCCCCATGACGGGCAGGAGGAATGCCAAGAGTGCCAAGCCCGGGATGGTCTGGATAATATTCACAAACGGGAAAACAACCCGTTTCGCCCAAGCCGACCGGTAACACCACACACCCAAGGGTACCCCGATTAAAAGTGCGGCAAATACCGCACAAAAGGTAAGCTGGACATGCTCTAGGAACCGCAAGGCAAACTCGTGGGGGGACACAGGCAGGAATGATTTCATATCCGGAGTAATCTCCGCGGCTTTTCAAAAAGCGATTCTACAAACGGCGTCCCCGGATTCCCGAGCATTTCCGTGGGGGGCGCAATTTGCTCCAGCCGCCCCTCATGCAGGACGGCGATCTGGTCAGCAATCTCCAATGCCTCCATCAGGTCGTGGGTCACGAAAATAATCGTCTTGGACCCCTGCTTGAGTAATTGCCTGACGAATTGCTGCAGCTCCGAACGGACAATCCCGTCCAGGGCACTAAAAGGTTCATCCATCAGTAGGATATCCGGGTCATTGGCCAAAGCCCTGGCCACCCCCACCCTTTGGGCTTGGCCGCCGGATAGCTGGTCGGGATAACGCCGGGCATATTCCTGCGGGGGTAACTCCACATCGACCAATAATTTATCCACCTGCCGCGCAATTTGCTCCGGGCTTTTCCCCGCAATTTGCATGGGCAAAGCGATATTCTCCCCGACAGTCAAATGGGGAAAAAGACCATGGTTTTGAAAGACAAATCCGCACTCCCTGCGTAGTGTGCCCAATGCATAGTCCCGGTTATTTTTGCCTTGAATGAGAATCTCCCCTTGAAAATCGTGGATAAGCAGGTTGACTGTCTTGAGTAACGTGGATTTACCGGAGCCGGAGGAACCGAGCAAGGCAAGTAATTGCCCCCGCTCGACACGGAATGAAATATCAATTAACGCCGGATGGGACTGTCCGGGGAAAGTTTTGGTTATGTTACGGAATTCAATCACTCTATTAATTGGGTTAACGCTTCTCCTTACTAGCAGCCTCAAGGCCGATGATCAAGCGTTCGCGCTTTCCTGGAGGCAAATCGGTGTGACCAATGCCTCCCTCCAAACCGAAAACCATCTTGACTCTAAACTCCTTACCACACCTTATTCCCCTGCCTCCACCTTTAAAATCGTGATCGCTTGGGTGGGTCTCGAGGAAAATGTCATTTCTCAAGACACTGAAATCCTCTGCCATGATAAACATGTCGAGGGCACCCCGCGCAAACTCAAGCTCCGCGACGCATTGTATTATTCCAGTAACGATTATTTTGTCGAAGTCGTGAAATTAATTGGCCGCGAAAAATTCATTCCTTATGTCAACCGCAGTGGATTCCTCCAAACTAAAGTCTCCACAGACTGGCTCAAAAACAACCTCCAGGATGTCGCCCATGCCGGTAACGAAAAAGTGAGCGCCGCCCATCTCCAACAATGGATGGAGCAATTTGCATCGAACGGTTTATCCGTGAACCCCGATATTAATCAAAGACTCATGAATTCATTATTCTGGGGAACGTATGACCAGAACCGGTTCACCCTCTCGGGAAAAACAGGAACAGCCTACGGGGCGGCCCGTTTTGTCAGCATCATGGATGCTGGCAAGAAAAGATACG
>JAWXBN010000076.1 GCA_034440155.1 Verrucomicrobiota bacterium
CCCTGAAAAGTGGCCCTGCTTGCTGTGGGCCGGGCGTTCGAGATGACATCCGGCATTTGGCAACCGGGCCGGTCGCCCTACAGCTTAGTACTTCGCACCGAGCACTTAGAACATCGCCTCCCCTCCGTGGTGAAATTCACCTCACCCGCTGGCTATCCAAGACACCTTTCATCCCTGAAAAACGAAATATTCATGAGTTTTTATTTGATTGCTCCGCCATGAATGGGCACACTCGCGCGGGAATATAATAAGTAACTTTTTTTAAAATCAGGAGAAAAATTATGGCACTCAAAGGAAATATGTTGATCGGTCAAAGCGGTGGACCGACTGTCGTCATCAACCAAAGCCTCGTCGGCGCGATACTCGAGGCAAAAAAACATAAACAAATTAAAAATATTTATGGGGCCCTCCACGGGATGTCCGGCATCTTGGCTGAAGATTTCATCGACCTGCGCAAGGAAAAGACCTCTGATCTCGAAGCGATCGCCCTGACCCCTGCTTCTGCATTAGGTTCCGCCCGCAAAAAACCCACCCCTGATGAATGCACCAAAGTTTTTGAAATCCTGCGCAAACACGACATCCGTTACTTTTTCTACATCGGTGGAAATGACTCTGCTGAATCGGCTAATATCATTAATGAAACAGCTAAAAAAGTCGGTTACGAGCTGCATTGTTTCCATATCCCGAAAACGATCGATAACGACCTGCGTGAAAACGATCATACTCCCGGGTTTGCTTCCGCTGCCAAATTCGTCGCCTGCGCCAGTATGGGGGATAATCTCGACAGCCGCGCACTGCCGGGTGTGAAGGTTAATGTCATCATGGGCCGCCATGCAGGATTCCTGACGGCTGCTTCAGCCCTCGCCCGCGTCTATCCTGATGACGGTCCCCACCTCATTTACCTGCCTGAACGCGCTTTCTCCATGGATAAATTCGTCGCCGATGTCGAGCGTATCTATAAAAAGCTCGGCCGTTGTATCATCGCCGTATCTGAAGGGATCGCCGATGAATCCGGCGTGGCTATCGCGACGAAATTCTCGAAGGAAGTCGATTCCCACGGTAATGTCCAGCTCAGCGGCACCGGTGCCTTAGGTGACTCCCTCGCCCAAGAGATCAAAGCCCGGACAAAAATCACCCGTGTGCGTGCAGACACATTCGGTTACCTCCAGCGATCCTTCCCCGGGGTGTATTCCGAAAATGATATGAAAGAGGCCCGCACCGTCGGCAAACTCGCCGTGCAATTTGCGGTAAAAAAATATAATGACGGCTCCGTGGCGATCCGCCGCAAGGTCGGGAAGAAATATGATGTCTTTTTCGAACGCATCGAGCTCAAGCTCGTCGCCAAGGAAACCCGCCACGTACCGGATAACTTCATCAATAAAGAAGGCAACGATGTCACCAAAGCCTTTATCGAATACGCCAAACCCATCGTCGGCCCCCTCCCCGTCATCGGACGATTCAAAGGAGTAAAGGTCAAAGCCAAAAAGAAATAGCGTATCACCACGAAGAACACGAAAGACACGAAGTAATATTAAAGGATGAATCCCCCTATCCCGTTTGATCCCTTGTCTCGGACTGTTATCGGGTGTGCCTTGGATGTTCACCGTTGCCGAGGGCCAGGTTTATTAGAATCGGCATACCAACATTGTTTAGCTCATGAGCTGAGCACTGTTGGTATTCGCTTTGAAATGGAAAAAAGTATTCCTATTCGTTATAAGAATGTATCCTTGGATTGCGGATACCGAATAGACATCTTGGTTGAAGACAAAATTATTCTAGAAATTAAAAGTGTGGAATCTTTGCTCCCCATCCATGATACCCAGTTGATTACCTATATGAGACTCTCTAATATAAAAATAGGACTACTCATGGATTTTAATGTTAGAATACTCAAAACCGGTTTAAAAAGAGTGGTTTTATAATCCCACTTCGTGACTTTCGTGTTCTTCGTGGTTAACTACACCCTTAGCGAGAAATGATTTTTATGATAAAACCCCTTTCAGAAGCCAGGCTCTACACGATTATCGATACAGGTTACCTCGCCGGGCGGGATGTCACGCAAATTGCCCGTGAGATGGTGGCAGGCGGGGCGGACCTCATCCAGTTACGGGCAAAAGGGCATACCCCCGCGCAAATTGCACAAATGGGCCGGGCGATTCTTGCCATCACCCGGGATGCCGGGGTGCCCCTGATCATTAATGACCATCCTGGGGTGGCCCTCGAGATCGGGGCCGATGGGGTTCATGTCGGCCAAGATGACCAGCCTGTGAGTGAAGTGCGTAGATTATTTCCCGGTAAGATCATCGTGGGTAAATCCACCCATTCCTTGGAGCAAGCAGAGGATGCTTTGGCTGAAAAACCCGATTACACGGGATTCGGCCCCCTTTTTGCGACACCGACAAAACCTGATTATACCGCAATCGGACTGGAGCAAATTGCCCGGGTGCGGGAAATAGCCACCGTACCATTTTTTTGTATTGGGGGGATCAAGCAGGATAATGTGGCTACCGTCCTGTCAAAAGGGGCCCTGGGGGTGGTCATTGTCTCTGAAATCCTTGGTTCCCACGATATGAAAACAATTTGCTCGTGGTATAAGAAAATTTTGCTGGAAGCCAATCCCGTTTCATCCTAGAAATATCCCCCTATGTCATCAGTACTTGTCGTTGGATCCGTCGCTCTCGATAATATCAAAACCCCAAAAGAAGATCATAAAAACCTTCTCGGTGGCTCTGCCTCCTATTCCTCGGTAGCCGCCGGTTTTTTTGCTCCTACAAAAATGGTCGGCGTGATCGGTGAGGATTTCCCAAAGGAATATGTCGAGTTGTTTAATTCGAAAAATGTCGATACAGAAGGACTCGTCACCGAAAAAGGAAAGACTTTCACATGGTCCGGTGAATACGAGATCAATATGAATAACCGCAAGACGATTTCGGTGGATCTGAATGTATTCGAGACATTCATGCCTCATTTGCCCGCCAGCTACCGCTCCACCCCCTACATTCTCTTAGCCAATATCGCTCCCTCACTCCAAAGTCACGTCCTTTCACAGATTGATTCCCCAAAATTCATTATCGCCGACACTATGGACCTCTGGATCCAGATCGCCAAAGATGACTTGCACAAATTAGTCAAACAAGTCGATATGCTCATCCTCAATGATAGTGAAGCCCGTGACTTTACCGGTTTGGACAATATCATCAAGGCCGGCCACGAAATCATGAAAATGGGCCCCCGTTATGTCGTCATTAAAAAAGGCGAGCACGGCGCGATTC
>JAWXBN010000077.1 GCA_034440155.1 Verrucomicrobiota bacterium
AGACAAGAAGGAGCCCGACCCATGAAAGGGGCCGCCCAATGGGGCGACCTCATGACCGCCCGCGCCCTACGACTCGATCCAATCACTGTTTCCGCGTAAGAAGAAAGAATAGTGAAATAGGGCAGGCTGAGATTTAAGATTATTTTTCCAGCAAATTGCCCCGCAATAACCCTTTACAATGAACAGAGCGGAAAACGGGCTAAATGTTAAACCTTGAATTCTGATCGTATGATTTTTGGGGGATTGTTGTTTAGACTTCTGTATTGATTGTTATTTCCGGTGAATCAGGACAGGCCTTAAGAATAGGGCTAGTGCGGTGAAAATTGTGCCACAAATGGTCGTGGCGCAATCGATTCACAGAGCAACTTGCGCTTGGAGCTTGCTGTCCGGACGGAGGATGGTGGGGAATGTGAAATCAGGGTTTTTTTCGGTGAGATATTTCAGTGTCCATTGGTCGGGGAGCAGGACTATGGCATCTCCTGAGGTATCATGGACGAGGATGCTGCCACTGGGCAGGAGCAAATCGCTTTCCGGTTTGCCATTGGTCGAAATACAATAACGACCAAATACCCATTGGCCGGGCTCGATGCGGCAATCAGCGGTGTATTCAGTTTCTAAGCGGTATTTGAGAACGTCAAATTGCAGCGGGCCGACGGCGCCGATCAACATGCGTTGGCTATGGGCGTCGTTCCATTTCATCTGGTGAGCGACGCCTTCGCTGAGAAGCTGGAGGACTCCCTTATTGAATTTTTTGGAATTACTTGGCACGGGGTTACTCAAGAAAGCGAGGCATTCCGGAGCGAATTTCGGGATTTCGCTGAATGAGACATTTTCGGTTTGAGCAATGGTGTCTCCGATCAGGAAGCCATCCTGCCCGACGATTCCGATAATGTCACCGGGGTAGGCTTCTTCGATCAATTCCTTGTCCCGCCCGAAAATACGGTGGGCACTAGTAATGGAGAACCGGCTTTTATCGCGGCTGAGGATGACATCCACATTCCGGCGGAATACACCGGAGACGACACGGACAAAAGCTGTCCGGCCTCGGTGACGGGCATCGAGATTGGCTTGGATCTTGAAGATGAAACCGGAGAAATCGGGGTTATCGGCTGTGATTTCTCCGTCATCACTCTGGCGCCCCCGCGCCCCAGGGCCATATTCGACCAAGGTTTCCAGGAGGGAGTCGATGCCAAAGTTATTCACCGCACTGCCGAAGAGAACCGGATTAAGCTTCTCCGCCAGAATCATGGACGGTTCAAAGGGAGTGCCCGCCATGTCGAGGATTTCGAGTTCCTCTTGGAATTCCTTTAATGAGGTCTCATGGGTCGTTTCAAACAGGGAATTAACTTCATCGACGGAGAGCTTTTGTTCCCGTGCTTTGCTGGAACCGTGGGCGGTACGTTCGTAAAGGGATGCTTGTTTGGTGAGGCGATTAAAGACACCTTTGAATTCTGGACCTGAGCCGATTGGCCAATTCACCGGGAAACAGGGAATTTCAAAGACTTTTTCCAGTTCATCCATCAGCTCTAGTGGAGGCTTGGATGGGCGATCCATTTTATTCACGAAGGTAAAGAGTGGTATTTTGCGGTAACGGCAGACGTCGAAAAGCTTACGGGTTTGTGGTTCGATGCCTTTGGCGGCATCGATGACGACCACAGCAAAATCAACAGCGGTCAGCACACGGTAAGTATCCTCGGAGAAATCATGGTGGCCTGGGGTGTCCAAGAGGTTAACCGCACAACCGCCGTATTCAAAATTCAGGACTGTTGAGCTTACGGAGATTCCACGTTTTTTCTCTAGCTCCATCCAGTCGGATTGAGTGCCATGATCCTGTTTTTTGGACGTGACAGAGCCTGCGAGGTGGATGGCTCCGCCGTAGAGGAGGAGCTTTTCGGTCAGTGTCGTCTTACCCGCGTCGGGGTGGGAGATGATGGCAAATGTACGGCGTGGCTTCAAAGTGATGGCTTTCTATTCATACGTCAAAGGGTTACGCCCTTGCGGCGGCTTCCCCTTCAAGAATATCATCGTCCACATGATCCCCATTGTTTGATGGGAGCTTGGCAATGAAACAATATGATGGGTCGCGTTTTTGGATTTTTAAGATACTGATAATTTCTTTCCATGTCGCCCATAATCCGTGTGGTGCTGGGGGGAGGTCATTTACAATGACTTTCCGCAGTTTGGGCAGATTGTAAAAAGGAACACTCGGGAACATGTGGTGCTCGACATGGTATTGCATATTCCAATAGAGGAATCCTGTCAATTTACTGCAAGTAAAAGTCCGGCAGGATAGGCGGAAATCAGGCACATCGGGTTGCATCCCGATATGTTGGGTGTATCCGCAAAGGATCCCGAGCCAGGCAAACCAGAAGGTGCCGAGATTCACGATAAAAACCAGGGGCCAATGACCCGTGGCGATAAATAAGATGGCCAAAGCAAACTGTCCGACGACCATGATCCGCATAAAACGGGTGTGCTCCTGCCAGGCTTTGACATTGGATTCAGGCAGGACTTGCCGTGTCCATGCGAAGCATATTTTCCCAGTGATGGCATCATGGATACGGTCCTTGATGGTCCCATAGGCGCCCATGTAGTTAAATCCGAAAGCCCACATCCAGAGTTTCCAGTCAGAGACCGAAAGAGTCATGGGTAAGACGACCTCCCCGTCCATATCGTGGTGGACTGTGACTTGGTGGTGTTTGACATGGCTTGGGCGGAATCCGATATAATCAGTCCAGCTCACAAAGGAATAGACTTTAAGGAAAAATTCATTCAGGCCCTTGGATTTAAAAGGTGTTTTATGGCAAAGCTCATGCACTGGCCCGGTTAATCCGAGGAATGCGCTGAAAGTCCCGTGGACAAAGAAAATGACGAGAAAGAGGGGGACTGCCCACATCCAGTTTTCCTGGGAGATATAAAGGTAAGAGGCATAGGACGCAGCCGCGGTGAAAACAAAGAGCCCGAGCTGGAGGATGGCTTGTTGGAGCCCCTTCCAGTCACTGGTTCTCATGAGTTCGCTCATGACGGCCTTGTCGACCTTACAACGGTACCAATTAATTTTATGTGGCGTATTCATAGGGTGGGTTATCTTTATAATTCATGAATATTTTTATTCAAGCGGTGAAAACGAAAGTTTTTGTAGTTTATGGCAAATTCCTCTTTATTAGGGGCTATGCCAGAGCAAACCCCGCAATCTCCCCCGTTGCCTTACCGTTTCCGTGCCGGGGCTTTTGTCTACCATGAGCTTGTGGAGTTGCAAATTACCCGGCTTGACCGGATGGGCCAAGGGGTGGGTGAATCTAAGGATATGGCTGTGGTCGTTCCTTTCACCCTTCCCGGGGAAAGAGTCAGGGCTCGGGTCTGGGGGAATTTTAAGGACCATGCTGAGGCTGATCTTTTAGAAGTCCTGGAGGCATCGCCTTCGAGGGTAAAAGCAAATTGCGCGGTTTTTGGTCAGTGCAGCGGGTGCCAATTCCAAATGCTCGATTACGCCGCGCAAATTGCTTGGAAAAAAGCGGTGATCGAGGAGCTTTTTACCGCATCAATCGGGAAATTGCCAGTGTCGGTCAATGAACCCATCCGTTCACCCAAATCCTTTGCTTACCGGTCTAAGATCACTCCCCATTTCAGTTTACCTCATGTTACAGGGGGCTCGTCCCCATCATCCGCTAACAAGGAGGATGGCCGGTCCAGTACGGGGTTGCAGATCGGATTTATGCGTAATGGGCCTGGATCAAAAATCGTGGATGTGGAAAGCTGCCCGATAGCCACCGATAAGATTAATGCAGAGCTTCCACGACTGCGGGCTGAAGTCGCCGCGCAAATTGCCCAGTACAAAAAGGGCGCAACCCTGCTCCTGCGTGAGGTACAGGAAGGAGTCGTGACTGATCCGAATACAATTGTGACTGAAAAAGTAGGGGATCAGCTTTTCCGTTTCCCCGCGAGGGAGTTTTTCCAAAATAACCCGTTTATCCTTCCGCAATTTGCGCAGTACATCGTGGAATCCGCAAAAAGCTTTGGGCTTCCCTACCTCGCAGATATTTATTGTGGGAGCGGATTTTTCAGTATTTGTGCGGCGGAAAGTTTTGAGCAAGTGGTGGGAATCGAAATCAGTGAGGGCTCCGTGCGACTTGCGCGGGAGAATGCGGGGTTAAATCATTTAAATAACGTGGCATTCTCCGCCGGGGACGCTGCGGCGGTTTTTGAGCAAATTGTTTTCCCCCCTCAGAAAACAGTGGTCTTGATCGACCCGCCGCGCAAAGGGTGCTCGGATGAATTCCTGCGCCAGCTTGTGCAATTTGCCCCGGCGGGAATTATTTACGTCTCCTGTGGCCCTGAGTCCCAAGCCCGCGATTGTAAACAGCTCCTCAAGGCCGGTTACAATCTCCGCTCCATCCAACCTTTTGACCTCTTTCCCCAGACACGGCATATCGAGAACGTGGTGGTGATGGCAAAATAATCTTATCACCGGGGATAAAAAACATTAGTCAATTAAAAAGATATCAGTTATATCATCATCTTAATATTACCTCACTATCAGGAGCACCCACACATATGACTATTCCCCTTTCCTCAGAACCCTTGATTGATTTTGATTATTTAAAATCCTTGGTGGGAAGTGATGAGATCAAAGGTAATGAGTTATTGGTGGATATCGGAGGAACTTTCCAAGAAGAAATCGTCAAAATGAGGGATGCCATCCTCGATGCGATTCAAAGGAAAGATGCTGAAACTCTCCAGAAACAGACCCATAAACTCTCCGGGGGAGCATCCAGTGTCGGACTCAGGAGATTGGCTGGATATGCCAAAAATGTAGAGAATACAATCCGGGCCGGTGAGAGTATTGATTTTGAAGAAGTCAAAGGAGTGATCGAACCTCTCATCGAGGACACTTGTGCCGCTTTTAGTGAGTTAATGGGGTAGAATAATTCCCGGGCAAAGTGGTTTTACACCATCTCAGGGGAGAAGTCTTTAACGGGCTGGGCTGAGACAGGTTTGATTTTCCAGATGAGGACAGACGCAATCAATCCCAAACCTACAGCCAGATAACCCACATAGTGGTGATTTTGCAGCTCTCCTGTGGTCGATTGGGTGACGATATATCCGGAAAGTAATGATGACATGCCCGAACCAGCCGCTTGGACGGCGGTATTCAAGCTCATGAATCCACCCCGGATTTGGACGGGCACGGCTGATGTAATCACGGCTGTCATCGGAATAAAACGGCCACTGACCACTACAAAGAAAAAGGCGCAGACCATAAGGGGGATGGCCCCATATGGGTGACGATGAGGATCGGGACAAAGGAAAAAACAATCAAGATATCAAATACTTTTGGTTTACCGAAACGGTCAGACAATCGTCCGATCATCGGGGAAGAAAAAATCGTCAACCCTCCCCCGACAAGATAAATCAAAAAAAGCTGTTTTTCGGGGAGTCCTACACTGGCCACCATATAAGGGCTGATGAATTGGATCACTGAGAAGTGGCCTATGCCCCCACAAGAAAGCTGAATTCCCGAGGGCTGACGGAGAAAAGATTCATCAGAAAAGGCCCCAAGGGCATCATGATCATGAAATCCACAATATGGGTGAATTGCACTGCCGCCAATGTCAGCAGTAGCGCCCGTTCATTTTTGAATTCATATTTCATGGTTTCTTTGAGTGCCTTGTTTTTTTTGGAGTTTTTCTCATAGGCCATAAAACTGCGTGAAAGGCATCAAAATGATTATCCTGATTTTGCCATAAGAACCTTAAACCTGCGGCTGCCATCCGTTTTGGACGGTCTATTCTGATTAAATCAAATTTCTTATTTTGTCTTTTTTTCATTTTTTACCTCTCGAATTAGATTAATCGAGGACTAACTTTTTTAAATTTACTTTGTCTTGATGTTTCATGCGGCGGATCAAGTGGGTTTCCATCAGGTAGAATCGCAAAGAAAGGGTGACCGCTGCGATGGCTAGCCCCGCAGCCAGTCCGGCCCAGACACCCTGCGATGACATCCCCATGGGAAATGCCAGAAAATAACCCAGGGGCAGGGCCACCACCCAATAGGCGATAAAGGCGATGCCTGTCGGTATCCTTACATCCTTCAAACCGCGCAAGGCTCCCGTGCTGATGACTTGTCCCCCGTCAAATATCTGGAATATTCCCGCGATAATTAAAAGGCGGGTGGTCAAGGCCACGACTGATTGTTCCCCCGCAAAAAGGGAGGCGATTTGTTTCCCGAAAATGAGGAAGACTAAAGCCGTGGTGGTCATGATAAAGATCCCGAGGATCAGGGCTCCTGACCAGACTGTTTTCGCTTTGTGGGCTTGCCCGCTTCCCGCACATTGTCCCACTCGGATCGTGACGGCCATCGACAGGCCGAGGGGGAACATGAATGCCGTGGCTGCGCAAGTCAGGGCGATCTGATGCGCGGCCAGTGCTTGGGTGCTGATCCACCCGAGCATGATCGTCGCGATCCCGAAAGCCCCCGCTTCCAAAAGGATTTGGAGTCCGATCGGAGTGCCCAGCCCCATCAAGCTTTTAACCCGTTTCCACTCTAAGCCCCGCCACCAATCCAGGGGCAGGGCTTCCTTGAAACGTTTGGTCGTGATCATATATTCAAATAACCCGATGACCGTAATCACCCGGGCGATGAATGTCGCAATTCCGGCTCCTTCAATTCCCATGGCCGGTACGCCGAATTTTCCAAAGATGAATATCCAGTTGAGCACGGCATTAAGGATGACCCCTGAAAGGATTATCCAGAAGGGTTGCCAAGGCAGGGATTGGCCTTCCGAAAAATTCCTCAGACACATGATGACCAAAGCAAATGGCAAGGACCAGCTAATCCAATTCAGGTAAGGCCTGGCTGTCTGGATGACTTCCTCAGGTTGCCCCAATAGGTGATAATAGCCGTGTCCCCCGGTCAAAAGTAGGGCCATCAATAACCCACTGGTTACGGATATCAAAAGTCCGTGTTTGAGCGATTCACCGCATTCAGCCGGTTGTTTAGCTCCAAATGCGTGGGAAACCTGAACGGCAATCGCTGCCATCAGGCCGATTCCTAATACAAAAGGGAAATGGATGAGCATATTCACAAAAGCCGCCGCAGCCAATGGGATAGTGCCTATTTTGCCGATCATGATGGTGTCAGTAATGCCCATCAGCATTTGGCTGACTTGCCCGGCCATGATGGGAAAGGCCAGCTTCAGAGTCTTTCCGGTCTCTGGCCAAAAGCTGTTATTTTTTATGGGTGTCATATTTTTAAATTAATTATTTTGCCTTCTGATAAACGCAATCGGGGGAGGATCCTCCGAGGCGGCAGTTTTTGGTTCTTTTGAAGGAAATAAAAAAACCACCGCTTTTTGCTGCGGTGGTTTGAAGGAAAATCTTTTTTTACATTCTAGAAAATCGAATCAAAACCCTCCGCAGCCGGGCATAAAGACGCCCTTGACCATGGGAATATATGCCCATGAGCCACGATGATTTAGGATTATTGATCGGATATTCATTTATTCATATTTAGATAAACTGTTATTTGCGAAAATCAAGGCATTAATCATGAGGGTTTATGAATGGGTGTTAAATAGTCCTGTTCATAACGAAAAATATTTGCGTTACATTTGATAAATCAGAAACTTGATTCCATCTTATATCATGGAAAAAGAGATGGCTACAGAAGAGGGGATGTGTGGCGTTATTTCTGGGCAAGAAGACCCTCGGGCATCATGGGAAATGCTTTATGACCAGATTTCCTCATTTAACCGCAAAACACAATTGACCGAGGCCTTGGAACGGGATCCCCGGGGGATGATAATATTGAATCCTTTCCGCCAGATTATTTACTGTAACCAATCATTTTTAGAGCTGACCCATAAAAATAGTACGGATGATGTTTATGCATTGAGACCTGGTGAAGTCTTGGGTTGTGTTAATGCCCTTTCTGCGACTGCTGGCTGCGGAAGTAATCCGGAATGTCGATTATGTAATATTGATGAAGTCATCCGAGAGATCCAAAAGGGAATATCATTTGCTGGGAAAGAAAATATCCATGTTGCTTCAGGACAGGAAAATGAAGTGATGGCCCTTAAGGTCAGTGGTGCTCCCCTTAAAATCGGGGAAGAAATATTTCTCCTTCTGGTCGTGAGTGCATGCTAAAGTTAATCCCTAGCAAGGGGGGGGGCGTGAAAAAAACGATCAAAGGAGTAAGAGGCATCATATCCCGCCATTGAGGTATTTTTCGGCGAGTGAGGAATTGTGATTCCCTGACCAGTGATAACTTTGCCAGTTATCGTGACGGCTCTTTTTAAGGGATTGCGCGATTAAACGTTTGATTTCTTCTTGGTGGACTGGGGTATGGGTGGACAGAGAGATTAATGCAGGGAATGCAGCGGGGCCAAGGTTTGCGAGATAGTAAATGTCCAATGCCTTCTCAAAACCTGCTGACTGGTGATCCAGGTAGTCGTTGACATTTTTAGAGGCAATAAAGCCCTTTGTATTAAAAAACTGGAGCAGGTAAATCATGGCGAAAACAGTGAGCACATTTTTTCCCACGAGCCAAACGAGGTTTTTCTGGAAAAGGACCCTTGCCGATAACCAGAGGAATCCTAAAAAAACAATTAACAGGAAGATAATGAGGTAAAACCTCAACAGGGTCCATTGATAGGAGGCGATATAAAGATAGACCCGCAAACCCACACTGCTGACTAGGAAAAGATTTTGGGCGATCCAAAGCAGGCTTAAGTCCTTGATCACAGGTGAGGTCGCCATCCGGTTCTTTGCCGACACAAATGTAATGAGCAGGGCGGCGAGAATAACGGTGACAATGAGGTTATAAGTACCGTGATGGACAAATTGGCTATGGTTGATCCCTTCAGGCACAGTTTGATGGAGCCAAAGATAAAGTCCGTCGATCGTATTAGCGGTAAAGTAAAGCAAGTTTACCCCGAGTAAAATCACGATGTAACGTAAAGCCACAATCCGGTCGCCCTTGGACTGCCCACAAGATGTTTCTGAGACAGGGTGGGTGGAATGGGTTTGGTGGATGATTTTTGGCCAGAGTAAGCCCAGACTCAAGGTGAGGAGGCCGATGCTGAAGAGGATCCTTGGGAGCGAGGGGAATTCAATGAGTGAGAGCCAGTCGGCTAGGGTCTTCATGATTTGTGATAAAAGAGAGCCCATGATCACATTTGATGAAGCCAGGAGTAAACCGAATACCCCGCAAATAAGGAAAGCAGGGAGGAATATTTGAAAGGTGTATTGAAGAAGTTTCCGACCGCCTATCCCAAAAGCACCTGTGGCCGGGAAAATCCGGTTAAAATGCCGGGTCAACCACAGCCAGCGCTCCGGCGCAAACAGGAGGTTTATCCCCCCGTTTTTTATTGATGAAAAAGTCCCCGTGGATACGAGAGTATTCATATTCCCGGAGATAAAGAGGATCAGTAAACTAGCACTGAAAAAGCTTTCCCATCGCGGGGAAATCCCGAATCCAATGCAGCCGAGGGTGAGCAGTATCCAAGAAAAAGTTATTCTTGGGTTTTTGAGGAGATCGATGCGCGTGACAAAAAAACTGGATCCAAGGATAAATAAGAAAAGCCCGGTGCCTATTCCTGGAGAGGAGCCCCAAAGCAGGGTGTTTCCGGCTAGCAGCATTAAAAGGAGGGTCAGGGTGATCCGGTAGATTGATTTACATGACGGATAGTCATAGAGCAAAAGTGAAGGAATGGCTGGTGGGATGGACGTTGTTTGCATAAGTTTTTTTTACCAATGGGTACTAAGCTGCGATCGTCGCAGATTCGTTAGGATGGATAATGTCTTTATAGAGAACGATGGAGTCTGGACGGACTGATTTTAGGGTGCTGAGAATGTCGGAGACGATTTGCCCTCGGTAGTCGGGATGATGGATGGCCACATAAGCCCTATAGTCAGGGACTGTGTGCGTGTCGGCGGGTGAACCCACTATGCTACAGGGCACCAGGTGTGTCTCGAGCAGTCGGATATCCGGATGCAAGGGATAACCAATGATGAGGGGGTAAGCTCCACGAACGGTATAGACATGCAGAGTCCGGAGCGCGCTCTCATGCCATTGTGCGGGGTTATATGGGTATGTTATCATAAATTTTTTTCTAAGCTTTGTACCACAAAGTGAATGGGTAAATTTTTTTAGTGTTTATTTAATTTAAGTAATTCCTCGATCGTCCCTAGATAATCTTCGAAAGTTTCCCCCCCTAACGGTGTAAGGGAATAATTTGTCTGGGGCCGGTCATGCATCTCTTTGGTGGAGGCGATATATCCGGAGCTCTGGAGTGTCCTTAAATGTGAAAGCAGATTTCCGTCGCTGAAATTCAGCTCTGTTTTCAAATCCTGGAATGACCAAGTCGGACGTGCCGCTAAAAGGCTCATGATGGCTAAACGCCCTTTTTCGTGGATCACTTTATCGAGTTTATCTAGGTTGATCATGGTTATCTTTACATTTCGATAATGGGGGCGTTACGCAGGGCTACTTCTCGGCGGTTGGTTAACCATGTGGAGGCCCCATAAGTGATATGGAGAAGTCCAAATGATAAGACCATCAGGAGGTTCCCGGAACGGGTGGACTGGGGATTATTGAATAAGCCAAAAGAGATGAGGCAGGCCAGTATCATGCCGACCAATAAAAATGACCAGCCAAGGATCAGGAGTGAGCGGGGCGCATAATTACGGGTGGAAAGTAAGGCTAACCCGTAAAATACACACCATAAGAAAACCATTGTCATAGGCTCAAATCCCTCATAAGCAGCCAGAAAACTCAAGATACCACCCGTCAGCATCGAGGGGAGGAAATCTGTCACGGCCGATCGCATGCCTCGGGAGAGAAGTGGCGTCCCTAACCGACGGTTTTCACATCCGAGGTAGATGATATTAAAAACCGAGATGACCAAAAATAGGCAAAACCAGAATAAATAAAAAGATAAGGGGCTCTCAGGAATCAGCGATGAAAAACCATGATTAAAGAGATAAGAACCAACTAAAGTCAAAGCTCCTGCAAAGAGGGCCGTGGGTGATGAAATCGCCCGGTACAGGCTCGCCCGTTCCATCAGGGAGCGGATGGTAATGAGCTGTTCTTGTGCCCATTGTTCTTGGTTCATATCTCTACTTTGTACCACAAAGTAACGGGATGTCAAGGATGTCTCTGTAGATTTGATTGAATTTTGGAGATGAAAAGTGCGTCTGACTGATTATGAACCGTACCTTCAGCCCTTCCGGAAGAACAATTTGCGTAATGATATTGATCGCGTTCCTTCCTCTGCCCCTATTCTCCCAAGAGGTGAAAGTCGGTGATACAAAATCAGATGTTCTCAAAATGCTCGGGGTTCCTAAAGGGGGCATTATCCAGGGGAAAACCGAAATACTCAGTTACGACCGGGGGGAAATTATCCTCAGTGAAGGCAAAGTGGAGAAATTAGAATGGCTACCGGAGGGTGTGACGTATTCCTCCATCGGGAAAAGGGAAATAGCCGTCCAAGCGGAGCAAATAACAAACTTAACAAAAATTAAAACAGCACAGGCTGAATATGAAGCGCAAAAAGCCCGGGTCGAGGAGGAAAAAACCCGGCAAATCGATTTTGACAAACGGTTGTCCGAAGCTAATCAGGAGATAGACCGACTCCAGCAAAGAATCGATGATTTGGAGTCACAGAATTCAAACCTCATGACCCAGTCGAATTTCCTGTCATGGCAGCTCTTCTATAATCCGAAGCCTTGTCCGAAACCCGACCCCCATCATTCACCGACAAATTGTATTCCATCAAGTGTCCGGCAGACGGCGGCGAAATAATCTCTCCAGCGCGGAATCAAATGATGGGTTTGATATATTTCCTTTGAAGTAAACGCCAGACGGTCACGAGAAATGCCGTCAGGGGAATAGCCAGTAACATTCCTAAAATCCCGTGCAACGCAGTTCCCCAAAAGAAAATAGAAATAATAATGACGACTGGGTGAAGTCCTGTTTGTTTACCCATGATTTTGGGGGTAAAATACCAATCGACTAACATTTGGGTGATCATCACTGTCGCCCCGCACTTGAGCAGGAGCATCCATCCTCCCCCTTCTTGGAAGAGGCCGGTGGGGACAATAATCAAGATGCCAATAATCGAGCCGAGGTATGGAATGATATTCAGGAATCCCAAGAGGACCCCGATGAATAGTCCCGCAGCTAATCCGCTCATGGTAAAACCTGTGGCGTACAGGACACCCGTAATCATCCCGATGACAATCTGACCACGGAAAAAGGAAACATTGATCGCGACGAATTCCTTTACTAAAAAGATGACATCCTCCTTCTTGTCATCCTTAAAGAAGGGGAGGAACTCGCGGAGTTTCTCCATCGGATCTTCTTTGGACTTTAGGAAGTAAAAAATGTAAACAGGGACAACGGCAAAACCCGCTAGGAACCCGAAAAATGAAAGGATTTTGGTTCCAGCCGATGACATGTTATTAAAGACTGAGTAAGCGAGGGATTGCGCGTTTGATTTCACTGTTTCAACGACAGAGTGGATATCGCTATCGAGGTCAAATTTGCTTTTGTTTTTCATGGCGGATAATGACTCGACCGCCCGGTCGATGATATTCGGGACCTTTTTGGAAAATTCAATAGATTGGGTGACTAACTCCGGCAAGAAAAGCCAGGCGGCGAGAGTCAGGATAATAAAGGTCGCAGAATAAATAATCACAACCGCGAGGGCGGAACCGATTTTTAAGCGTTTTTCGATCATTTCCACGTATGGCTTTAGGATCAGGGCGGTGATTCCGGCCAAGGCCAGAGGACCTAAAAGGTTGGAGAATTTTGATAGGAAATTCCCCAGGTAATAAACCAAGGCCGCTGTCGAAGCGGCGATTACTGCGAGAGAAAGAAAGCAGATAGCCCAGGTGATGATTGTTTTCTGGAAGGGACTAAACCACTGATCGTCGGGGGACTTGCTCATGCATAAGAATTAACGGGTGAAATTACCCGAGGCAACCTGTAAATACGGGAAAAAACAGGAAAATCTCCCTCGCATGAGCCGGGGATATGGGATAATTTTTTCTGGTGATGAGATTATTAATTATCGGTTGTGGATACCTCGGGACCCACCTTGCGCAAATTGCCCGCCGGGAGACAGGCGCGGTCGTGGCAGGATTTGCACGGAATTCTACTACGATTATAGCGTGGAAAGGTCAGGGCTACGAAATGTACGAAGGTGATGTCGAGCGTCCTGATACCCTCCCGCAAATCAAACAATTTGCTCCGACACATGTGGTTTATTGTGTGGCTGGCGGGAGGGCAGGGGGGAGTGCCCTTTACCGTAGGATTTATTTTGAAGGGCTCAACCACGTGTTGGCGGTATTCAGGGAGGACGTTAAAAAACCACAGGTCTTTTTCATCAGCAGCACATCCGTTTATCCCCAGAAAGACGGGCAATGGGTGGATGAGACTAGCTTTGCTGAACCCGAGAACGAAACGGCGCAGGTCCTCCGGCAGGCAGAACAATTACTCCTTACGGGGTATTCCCAAGGAACCGTGCTCAGGGTAGCTGGGATTTACGGGGTCGGCAGGGCTGTTTTGGCCGCGAAGATTATTAATAGTCCCTCCTTGATTGTGGATGATAACCCCCGGCGGTGGTTGAATCTGATCCGGGTCGAGGATATCGCCTCGGCGATTGTCAGCCTAGCCCGTCACCCCTTGTCAGTCGGGGCCACGATCAATCTTTGTGATAATGAGCCCGTGGCCTTAGGTGAATATTATTCCTGGATACGAGCGCAATTTTCATTACCGCCGGTGCAATTTGCTCCGGTGCCGGATAAGCCTCTGAATAAAAGAATCAGCACCCGCAAATTGCGTGAGACATTTGGATTCCAGCCGCAGTACCCGGATTTTCGCGTAGGCCTCGCCGACGTGATCCGGGATTTTTAATCAGGTCGTGAATGGGAATAAAAGTCGGAATGTGCTCCCCTTTTTCGGGGTGGACTCGACAATGATTTTTCCTTGGTGGTTCTCCACGATTTTCTGGACAATGGCCAAACCCAGTCCGGTGCCTTGGGAACGAGTCGTCAAGAATGGTTGGAAGAGTTTATCCTGGAGCTGGGCACTCATGCCCGGGCCATTATCGGTGATGCTGATTTCGATCCAGTCTTGCTCGGAGTAATGGGTCTTTTTCCCTGACAAGATGATATTCCCGCCTTGTCCCATGGCATCCAGAGCATTGAGGATGAGATTCAGGAGTGCCTGCTCGATCTGGGCGCGGTCGAGGGGGATGGGGGCGAGGTCAGCCGGGCAATCCAGATCGAGAGTGACATCATGGCTTTTGAGTTTGTGTCGTAGTAAAAGCTGCATGTCCTCGAAGATGTTACTCACTGCTACCGGTCTCAGGTCGGGCTCGCTGGACCGGGCGAAGGTCAGGACCCTGTCCACAATGGCATTCATGTGATTCATTTTATCCATCATCATGCTGCAATCTTTTGCATGCACTGGGTCATGAGCAAATTGCTCTTGGAAAGTGTGGACGAGCATTTTGATGACCGTCAGGGGATTGCGGATCTCATGGGCGATTTCAGCGGCCATCAGCCCCAGCGCCGAGAGGCGTTCATTCTGGCGGAGTTGCTCTTCGACATTCACGATTTTTTCATACATCCGCGCCTTGTCGATGGCGATTGCCGAAAAGCTGGCCAGCGCACTCAAGAGTCTGATTTCCTCGTTAGAGAAACGGTGGAGATGGCGGGTATAGACATTTATGGCGCCGATTGTTTCATTCCGATAGGTCAAGGGGACACTCAGGAGGGAGACGAGCCCCTCCTTTTTGGCTAGCTCAAGGTGGTGATAACGTTGACTAACGCGGACATCAAGGATAGCGAGGGGTTGTTGCCGGCGGACGACCACGCCGATCAGGCTTTCTTTGACCTTGAGGTTCGCTTTGCGGGCATAACTATGGCTGGCCCCGTAACTGGCCTTGAGGACAAGCTCCGTCTTATTTTCATCCAGGAGCATGATGGAGCAAAGGGGGGTATTTAATAGACGAGTGGCTTGTTCGGCCATCAAGCCCAGGACCTCGTCGAGATTCACGGCGGAAACAATCGTTTGGGCGATAGTGAAAAGGATCTCAAGCTTACGGGAGTTATCCTGACCTTGTTTAAATATCCAGGCGTTATAAAGGATTTTTGACGTATTGGTGGCGATAGTTTCCAGGAGGCTTTGATCCTCATCGGAAAAGGCGGAAGGTTTGACGCTGTTACAATTCAGCACCCCGATGACCACACCCTTAATTATGAGGGGAACGGATAACTCCGAGCGGATAGAGGACTTCGCAGGGATATACCGGGGGTCTTTGGTGATATCGTCGATCCGGAGGGTTTTTCCGTGGGCCACGGTCCAGCCGATGATGCCCTCACCCGGACGTAGCTTGAGTTGTTGTGTTTTTTTCGGCAAATTAATCGAGACCTCCGTTTCGAGCAGGCTGGAGTTTGGATCGACAAGCATGATGGAGCCGCTGGTGGCGTGGGTGGCCTTGACCGCAGTTTCAAGCAATTTGCGCAGGAGCTTCGGCGGTTCGAGTGAAGAGCTGGCGATGCTGCTGATTTTATTCAAGAGCACGAGGCGTTGATACTTCTTTTCGAGCTGCCTGTAGGCTTTATTCATTGATCAAAAGTTTTTCAAGAGTTTGTTTGAGTTTAGCGATGACTTTCTCGTCGGTGATTTTCTGGTCACGTTTGTCCAAGACATAGAAGGTATCGATGGCTGCCCCTTTTTCCGTGGCGATTTTAGCTAGGGAGAGATTAATATTCCGGCGGGAGAAGACATGGAGGATATCATAGAGGAGCCCCATGCGGTCAGCGGTTTGTATCTCTACAACAGTAAAATCCTGGGATAAATCATTATTGATGATGATTTTTTGGGGGAAACGTTCTGGAAGGGGTTCCTGCGCCGGTTGTTTCTCCTTGAATTTCAGGACTTTCTCCTCGATGTCATAATCATCCTCGGTCAAGGCCCGGTTCAATGTCGTCTCGACCTGTTTGATGTCCCGGGGGTTTGTCGCCGCCTCGAAACGAGTCGTGCAAACACGGAACGAGTCTAATACAATATCATCTGAGCGGGTGTAGATAGCGGCATTAAGGATATTCAACTCCGCGAGGGTAAAGGCAGCGGCGATTTTCATCAAGAGTGACTCCCTGTCCCATGTGCAGATCGCCACACGTGAATGCCCCGCATTGGTGAGGTGTGTCCAGTGGAATACGGGGGAGAGGGGATCTTCCTTCGGGTTATATTGTTTATTTAGGAAACTCTGGATGAGCTGCATGTCGCTGGAGAGTTGCTCAGCTGTCCGGGCCATGAAATAACGGGTCGGCATGAGCTCAAAATGAGCGGAGATTTGGAGCGCCGTGTCTTCCTTTGTGCCGCTCTGGAAAGATTCTTCGACCTCCTCCCGGAGCTTGGCTTTTTCGTCATCAGCCTGCTCGATGAGATTAAAGTTCCCGGTAAAATATTTTGAAGCAGCATGATAGAGCTGCCAGTGGCTCAGCTCCCACCAATCTTGCCCGACCCCGTCATTAACGGCTTGAGCATCGGCGAAGGTCAGGAGGTGGAGCATGTCGAGGGTCTCCTGGTCGCGTACGATCCGGCAGAATTCCTCGATGACCGTGATGTCATAGAGGTCACGTTTACGGGCAAATTCACTCATGGTCAGGTGGTTATCCACCAGCAGGACGAGCTGTTGGCGTTCGTGGGAAGTGAGCTTAAATCTTTTACTCAGGTGCATCGCGTTTTTCGCACTCTGATCGGAGTGGTGCCGGGAATTCATTGCGCGTCCGGAATCATGCAAGAGCAGGGCCAGGTAGATGATTTTTGGGTTTTCGGTTTTTTGGAAAATCTCTGTGTACTTCGAGAACGGGGGATTATTCGCATTGATGACCTGATCGAGTTTATCGATACATTTGAGTGTGTGCTCGTCGGCGGTGTAACGGTGGAAGAACTCATGCTGGACCAGACAGGTGAGCTTACCAAAGTCGGGGATGTACCTGCCAATAAAATCAACCTCGTGCATGGCCCGGAGGATGGGCCCGACCTGGCCTTTATTGCCGATGATTTCGAAGAATGTTTCCCGTGAGACACCCGAATACCGGAAAGAGCGGTCCACGAGGCCGAGTCTTGCCCGGATCAAGGTTTTCATGGCGGGATCCATGGCGACATGGCGCTGCTGCATGTAAAGGAAGACCCGGATCATCCGAAAGGGGTCTTCACGAAAAATGGAGGTGGACTCGGCCATGATGATATCCTTCCGGATATTAAAGCCATCCACGGACTCGGAGCGTTTACGCCGCCGGGCGAGGAAGTTAAAGGCCGTTTTTTTGACCTCCTGGCTTTCAAGTTCGAGCCGTTCATCGAGTAATTTACAGATATTATAGATATTCCGGGCGTGCGTATAGTAGTCCCGCATAAATACCTCTATCCGGCGCAGGACGGTATGTTGCATGTAGTCAAATGCGTCGGCGATTTTGCCTTGCTGGCTGAGGTTAATCACATCATTGGCCCGGCCTGTGCGGTAGTGTAATTCATTACGGACCCGCAAGAGGAAATCGTAGGCCGCATCGAGTTGTTTCCTCTCAGAGGCAGAAAGCCACGCCTTTTCCTGCATTTTGGTGAATGAAGTAAGTCCAAATTTAAAAAAGGCCACCCAACGGACATTCTGGACGTCCCGCAGGCTCCCGCACCCGTTTTTGATATTGGGCTCTTGGACAAATACGGTATTGCTGAATTTTAAATGGCGCTCCTTCTGGTCCTCGATCCGCCAGCGGATGTATTCGGCGACATAGGGTTTGACACATTTCTGCACCAGTAACTCACGGAATGTCTGGAAGAGCTCCTGGTCCCCGTCGATGATACGGGACTCGATCATGGCCGTTTTGGATTGCATGTCCTCATTAGCATGAGCGATCGAATCCGTGAGTGAACGGGTGGCGTGTCCGACTTTGAACCCGATATCCCAAAGCATGTAAAGAACCTGCTGGATCACCTCGTCGACATAAGGGGGTAATTTGCGTGAGGTGCCATTGTGGAGGAACATGATATCTACATCACTGCACGGACACAGTTCACCCCGCCCGTACCCGCCGACGGCGATCAAGCTGATCTTTGGGATGTCAGTGGCAGGGAGTTTTTCTTTGAGGTATTCCTGGGCGCCATTAAAAATATGGCGGAGGATGACATCGATCAGGTTAGCGCGCCCCGTACAGATCTCGCGCCCGGAGCCGCCCCCCCTGTGCTGGATCCTGAGCCGGTGCTCTTCCATGCGGAGGAATTTTTTGTAGAGTTCGAGAAGATCGGAAGGTTTGCTTTTAGGGCTGCTGATCAGTCTTTCTTCTGCGTGGCGTAATACTTTGTCGAGATGGCTTTTACTCACGCTCAATACGTTTACCCCACTGGCCTACGGGCGCAAGTGTTACTTTTATAAAAATAAGGCCGATCCACCCCCTCTTTCATGCCCTTCCGGGGAGCAATTTGCACCACGAAGGACACGAAAGGCACGAAGGAAAAGCAACTGGAGGGACAAGCTTCTGCTTGTCCGAGACCCCGAGGAAACAAAACAGTGTAGGGCGACCGGCCCGGTTGCCGAAAGCCGGATTTAACCGTGAAACTCCTACTTGCCTTCCGGTGAGCAATTTGCACCACGAAAGGCACGAAGATGGAGGGGCGAGATTCCTCTCGACCGAGGCCCGCCCGATGGAACCATTCCGGCCCCGAAAGACCCTGGGGGCAATTTGCTCCATCAAAGTAGAAGCGTGCTTCCATCCGCTTTGCCATTTTCCTCAGCACATGCATCAGCGCGGAAACCTGCTGTTGGGTTTTTAAAGAATAAATTCCCCGCCCGTTCCAACCTGTTTTTGGGAATTTTACACTTTTTCCGCTCCGTTCTCACTAAAGGGTTATTGTGTGTGGGGGATGAGGTTTTCTACAGGAGGTTATGATTATTTTGGGCGGGGGGCCACGGCCACGGCGGCGGCACGGGCGGGCATATCCTTGCTATGGCTCGGACCTGCGAGGCAAATTGCGCGCATGAAGGCTTCATTACCCTCGTAATAGGTGGGGGGTTCGTAAGTAATCCCGTTATTGAGTTTTCTTTCCTCGGAACGGATCTTTGGTAAGAGGTAAAAACGACCGGCCAGTGAGTAGAGGTGTGCTTTGAGGCCGCCGTATTTGTGCAGACCTTTGAGTTGTTCTTTCATCCGGTGATGGAGGGCGGGGCTTTTCTTGTAATAAACCATGATAGCGGACGTGAGGGCCGCGAAAGTGGTGAAAAGCTCTTTACCCTCGCGTTGGTAACGTTTGCGGATGGCCTGATCAGAATGGTTCCTGTAGCGGATCCATCCTTTGAGGAGAGTGTGGCCTACACGGACGATACTCGGGCCGTTGACGGCGAAATCCGTTTCAAAGGCTTGGAGGAGATATTTTGATTCCTGACCGTCCTTGATATGGTCATGGTGATAATTAAAACGGTATTGGCCATGGATATCATTTGGGGGGACTTCCTCCTCCGATTTTAAGCGGCCTTTCTCACTCATTTCGCGGTGGAGTGCTGTGCCGGACACGGGGGTATAAAGCATGAATTGATGGAAATCCGTGTCGTGGGCGGCGGCATAGTCGATCACATCCTGGATATTTTCCGGGGTATGATTTTCTAAACCGATAATTGTCGACCCCAGAATGCGGATGCCGTGGGACTGGAGATTCGAGACGAGTTTACGGCTGTCGATGCCTTTGAGCTTTGTATAACGGCTGTCCTCGCCCTCGATACCCATCCAGACCCATGAGACCCCGAGGCGGATGAGCTGCTCGATCGTATAACTCTGGAGGACGTTGGCGGAGGTGAATACGTACAGGCTCCATGATTTATTATGTTCGATCATGAGGTCGAGCAGGCGCAAGGCGCGGTTGCGGTGGAAAAGGAAATTCTCATCCATGATAAAGAAGCTCTGGGTATTCAGGGCTTGCTCGGTCTGCTCCATCACGGAGAAAAGGTCATCCCCGGTCTCGTAGAAATTAATAAACCGGCCTTTGCCGCCAAACATGGCGGATGTGGAGCAGAAATTACAACCCAAGGGACAACCCACGGAAGGAATGATCACGGCGGCGGTGTCTTCGGGTTTCTCACTGATTTTGATCCCGGCTGTATGGGCTTTTAACCCCGAGACAATGATCGGATGTTTGACCTTGGTCGAGTCATCCTGTCCGGTAAACCGACGGAACCAGATGATGCCCTCGCCCTGCACCGTATAATCGGCCCCCACACGGTCTTTGAGCCCGGCGACATTCGCGATATGTCCGCCGATGACGATCTTGGCTTGCGGCTGGTATTGGCGGATTAATTCACACATTTTTTTGACTTTAAGGATATTCGGATAAATCGAGGTGATCCCGATAATGTCATAGTCATTTTCCTGGATCTCGCGGGTGAATCTTTCCAAGGACGGGAAATCCAAGAGGACACAGGGAGCTTCCAGATTATTTTGGATCATCATGATGCCCCAGCTGCGGTGGAACATCCTTAATGAAAAAGGACCTTGCACCCGAGTGACCTGATTATGGTAGAGCTCCATGGGGTTAATGGAGCGGCTCCCGTATTCATCGTCTTGGGCGTAAGGACCAAAAACACTGGAGAAAAGGATACGGGCATTTTTGCCTTTGGGATGAACCGGATGGGTGGGGCTGGCCACTACAGGACTACAAACAGGGTCTGAGGTGATAGGAGTATCGAGCGAATCAGAGGTGGTGGCAATACGATCTGAATCCAAGGTATTTTGCTTCGACATGGGTGATTCTTTCTCTGGATAATTTTTTTTGAACTTAATGGGCAATTATCAGTGACTCCGGAGGGAAATAAACAGCAGAAAGATAAAACACACCTTGAACCATACCAAATCCATCTCTGTTATAAAATCGATCTTGGATACTCCGGGGTTACCTTGTCGAAAGCTTCTGGGCGTACCCGGTCATTTCGAGGAAGCCGTTACCTTTGAGGGGTTCGTTCTGCTTGCTGCCGGTGATATTAATGGCCCCTTCCCAGTAATCAATCCGGCCAATGCTCCGGATATTGAGTTCGGAATTTTCTAAGGCCGCAGCAATGGAGAGTTTGTAGCCGCGGGCGGGTATCTCGACAGTCCAGACGATAGGGTAACTCGCCTTTGTCACTGGACTGATCCAATAACGGAGGGGGGTCATGATAAATTCATTCTTTTTGAGGTGGATTGATTTGCCATTGACATCAATGAGTGTGCCTGATGAAAACTCGGAGAGGCTCCCGTCTTTCATGCGGATTCCGTAAAGCATGATTTCCTCGCCGTTATCGAGCTGGATGCTTAACCAATCCCAGCCGATTTGTTCCGGATCGAGCTGGTTAGTGCCAAATTCCTTATCGAACCATGAAAGGCCCTCGACCTCGATTTTCGAGCTACCAATCATGATCGTGCCTTCTGTATCCAGCCGGGTCATGGAGTAATAATGGGTAGCCCGCCCGGGCCCGGCCGATTTCTGACTGACCCCGTTCTTGCCGTGGAATACCGCAGGTTTCACCCGGGTGCAACGCAAACGTAGGGAGATGTCGCCGGTGCCCCCGCTGAGCTCAAAGCTCTCCTCCATCCGGAGGTTGGCATCTTTGCGTAGGGGTGGCAAAGCGCGGGCGAACCAAGAGCCGATCTGCACCCAGAATTGGTCTCTCGAATAAAAGGCTAGGCCGAGGGTGCCCCGTGAGACTTTTTCGGCAAATGTGAAATTATTCCCGTTAATATCTGAGAACGCAAAATGCGCAAAATAAATATTTTTTAACCGCCAAGCAGACAGGGGTTTATCAGGATTTTCCTTTTCGAGTTTAGCCAGTCTCCGGGGTGGAGTGATCCCCTGACGGAAAAAGGTGAGTTGATAAGCGTAACTCCGTCCGCCGCCTTTTTCGCGCAGGTGCCCGGTGAAATACCACCATTCAGTCTGGAACTCATCATGGGTGCCATGGTCGCTCGGAAAGGTGTACTCCCATCCCGGCATGGCCAAGCGCCAGTCTTGCTCATCATAAACCGGCTGGATAGTCCCTGCCGGAGCAAATTGCGCGCAGAGTAGTAGCAGACACAGAGCGCGGAAAAATATGCCGGTGGGGATGAGCACCCTCCACGGGCGCGTACAGGCCTGACGGGCGCAAATTGTTTGAATAATGGGGAGGAATCGATTCATTCGGATTGGATACATTCTACAATTTTGAGTTTTGCAGCGCGCCGGGCGGGGATCAAGGCGGCAAGGGCGGAAATCATGATGACAGAAGGAATCGTCCAGAACAAGAGCCCGACGGGTAAGGCCCATTCGATCGTCCAGCGGAAAAAGGCGAGGTTAATGACGTAACAAAGGATAAAAGACAGGATCACCCCCGCGATCAATCCAGTGGCCCCGGAGGCAAATCCGAGCAGGGCGGCCTCAGTAATAATCAGTCGCTTCATCTGTGTCTGGCTGACTCCTATTGAACGCAGGATGCCCAGCTCGCGGGTGCGCTCCGACACGAGCACCGTGAGTGTCTGGAAAATCCCGAGTCCGGCAATCACCAGAGCAATGGTCCGCAGGACATAAGTAATAGCAAATGTCTGGTCAAAGATATCCAGGATTTTTGTTTTCAGTTCGCCATTCGAGTAAACCATGAGTTCGCCCTGTGGTGCAAATTGCCCGATGAGCATGGCCCTGATGGGTTCGAGCTTCGCAGGATCTTTGAGATAAAGCCCCATATTCTGCGGAAGGTAATCACCCCAGAGCTTTTTCATGAGGGATTCATCCATCAGGATGATCCCTAGTTCTGTCGTGTAATCACGGTAGCGGGAGATGATTTTGAGTTTCTTTTTTCCGGAAGGGGTATCGACGATGAGGATGTCCCCGCGTGTGACCTTAAATTTCCGGGCGAAAACGTCGGAGATGAGTACCCCGTCGCCCCGGGCGATTTGCTCCACCATGGCCTCGGCAGTGGTGTCGAGTAGGCGGAGGTTATTTTGCGCCGGTACTTGCCGCAGGGGTATGGCGGCTGCTTTGATGGTTTGCCCTGCGTAAGTGATTTTTTTCTCGGCGTAAGTATCCACGAGGCGGATATCGGGGTGTTTACGGAGTGTATCGACCATGGCCGGGGACAGGGAGGCACGGGGTCCGATCAAAAGCTGTGCTGAGGATGACACGAGGATATCGGCTTTTACAGTCTGGGCGATCCAGGCATCCACGGTGGAGCGGAAACTGTGGATCATGATGGAAACCCCGACCATCATGGAAAGGGCGGCCATTAATGCGGCCACGGCTACACTCGTCCGGTTCAGGGCCTGGGCAATTTGCCTTGCGGCCAATCCGGGTAGGAGCCAGCCTTTACCCAGGCAGAATCCGGAGATCAGGCCACAACCCGTTTTCAGGATCAGCGGACAGAAAAAAGCGACTCCCAGGATCAATGATAAGGCGGAGAAGAATCCCAGAGGCGGGTAAAAATAAAGGGCGCCCAAGGCACTCAGGCCGCTGATGATGCAGATGGCCAGACCTATTTCAAAAGACCGTCTTGCATTCAGTAGGCTGCGTTGGTGCAAATTGCCCGTGGCGAAACTCTCCGTGGGGGCGATTTGCGCCGCCTCACGTGCGGGGCCATAAGCCGACAGGAGGACCGCACCCATTCCGATAATGAATACCCCGGGATATAACCAGAAAGGAATCGTGAGTGTCTCGATACTCACGGTCAGGTAGAGGGAACGGATCGTTTGTGCGACGGCACCCGTTAATGAATGGGCGATGCCCAGGCCTAAGGCCCAACCGAGGATGATCCCGATAAAGCCTAGGATGGCCGCCTCAGCCAGGAATAACGTTTGGACATCGGACGAGGACATGCCACACGCCCGGAGGATCCCGATTTCCTTGCGTCGCCTGACGACGGAAGTGGTCATGGAGTTATAGATGAGGAACATTCCCACGACCAAGGAAAGCAGGGAAAGGGCCGTGAGATTCAGCTGGAATGCCCAGAGCATTTTCTCGACTTTATTGCCCCGGCGGTCAGGGGCTTGGATGATGATATTTTTCGGTAGGAAAGGGGTGATCTGGGTTTTGATCGAGTCGAGTCGCTCGCGCAATTTGCCCTCGGTGAGCCATTCATCCGTGCGGATATCGATCCGGTTAAGCAAGCCCACGGCATTAAAGAGTTCCTGAGCCGCGGCTATATCCATGATGGCGAGGTGTTCATCCGCCCCGATTGCGCCTTCGTCGGGGGTGAAAGTAGAGGCAATGAGTAGGGGGATGGTTTCTTGATTGACCAGGATATTGATCGTGTCCCCGGCTTTTAATCCGCGTTTGTCAGCCATGGATTGAGTAATGGAAATGGAGCGGTGGTTTTTGAGGAGGGTTTCCAGTGAGGAAATCTCGAACCCGGCGGAGCCCGGTTTCCCGTCTTTGAAATCAAAGGGACGGAATGCTTGGTTACTGAAAATGTCGATCCCGAGGATGCGCAGGTATGTCGAGGGTTGGGGTGGTTTATTGGATTCGGGGGACTCCATCACAGCACAGACTTCTTCGATCGTGGCGGTCGCAGCCGAGACTCCTTCGGTGGCCATGACGGTCTCCATGGCTTTCTCATCGAAACGCCCGAGTGTGCCGATGATCTCGAGCTGGGACTTTCCGGCGACCACGTCCAGGGTATTCCTAAAGGCACGCAGGCTTGACTCGTTAGCGATCTGGATACTCAGGAAAACGGCGACCCCGAGGGCGACCCCGGTAATATTCAAGATCGCGAGCCCCGGGTGACGGAGTAATTGTCTCAAGATAAGGGTGGAGAAAAACCAGCGCATGGATTAAGGGGTGTGGTCGGAGGTGATTTGGCCGTCACTCATCTGGATCTGGCGGCGGGCACAAGCGGCCACCTCGGGACTATGAGTGACGAGAATGAGGGTCGTGTCTCCGGTCCCAGCGATTTCCTGGAAAAGGGAGAGGATCAGGGCACCGGTTTTTGAGTCGAGATTCCCGGTGGGCTCATCCGCCAGCAGGATAGCAGGGCGGTGGATGAGCGCACGCGCGATGGCAGTGCGTTGCATCTCGCCACCAGAGAGCTGGTGGGGGAAATGATGATGCCGGGAGGACATCCCGACGGTAGTCAAAAGTTCCCTAGCCCGGCCCACGGCTTCTTGGTGCGGGATACTCTTGAGCATGAGTGGGAGCAGGACATTTTCCTCTACCGTCAGCGTCGGTAGGAGGTTAAAGAACTGGAAGACAATCCCGATATGGGTCCGGCGAAAAAGTGTCAGGGAACGGTCATTGCCGGAAACAATCGATTCATCATGGAAAGTGATATCACCCTCATCCGGGACATCTAATCCTCCCAGCAGGTGCAAGAGTGTGCTTTTGCCACAACCACTCGGGCCTGTAATGGCGATGAATTCCCCTTGGGCAATTTGTGTGGAAAGCCCCCGCAAGGCATGGACACGGTTTTCGCCATTGGAGTAAGATTTTGAAATGTTCTTGATCTCAATCATAACACCCCCATCTTGGACTGAATCATTTCCGTGTCAATTTAGCACATCGATAAATGGTAAATGTTTCTGATGTGCTATTCTGTCGCTCTAATATCACACAAGCGAAACAAATTCGACTCATGACTGTCACAGGGGGGTGTCTATATTTATCTCGTTATGGGATTAGATACATTAAAGATAAAAGAGTTAGTTTATACACGGGACTATATCCATTGTGATACTCCGGTGAAACAAGCCCATGAGATATTCAATAACTACCAGGGTAGTTTCATGGCTGTGACGAATAACGAGACGATTGTCGGGATCATCGGCAAGGAATTCCTTCTCGCGAAGCTCGGTTCCCGATTCGGGTGGGCGCTGCATGCCGATAAAACCGTAAAATCACTCATGGATCCTGCGCCCTTGATCGTGGATGGGAATCTCTCGGTGATCGATATATCCCGGAGTGTGAGGAAACGGAATGATGATAATTTTTTTGATGATTTAATTGTTGCCGCTGACGGGGAGTTTTGTGGTTTAATCGCGGTAAAATCGCTTATTATCCATCAATTCAAGGATCTGGAGAGGAAGTCCCTTGAAATCGACGAGCAAAGGGACATTCTTGCCGATACCATATCCACACACTTAATCGATAAGGCCGGAGGTGCCGAAGCGGTTCAGAAAAAAGTAGGCGCGATTGTCGATGCTGCTCAGATGATCGAACATAATGAGAGGAAATGGGAAAAACAACCGGCCTCCACCGAAGAGGCCAAAATGCATGGCAGACTGGAAATATTCAGTGCCATTGATTTAATGCAGATTCTTATCCAGGGAACTAAAACAGGTAAATTATCGGTGAAGACCGAGTCTGGAATGGGTAAACAAACTTATGACATTTATTTGGTTAATGGGAATATCGTTCATGCCTTTGGTATGCAGAGGAAGTCTCTCGACGCACTTTATCGGGCATTGATGCTTCAGAGTGGTGAGTTCGATTTTATTTTCGGAGAAAAAGCCCCTGAGAATTCGATTTCCGGGAACTCAATGGGAATGTTGCTCGAGGCTTGTCGTTTGCAGGACGAAGAACTAACCAGAAGTGCGGTTGCCGTTTGACGGTTTTGCAGTTTTGAGAGTTTTTGGCGTGAAATCTGCCCTGCTACAGGTCGATTCAGGACGCGTAAGGAAATCGGTTGAAATGATCAATAAAATCGTCCATAATTTATCTAATAATGCGAATACATTTTCAAACAAAAGTATTTTTCATGGCTGTCTTTGTTGGCTTTTTTCTGGTTACGGGGACTTTTGCCGCCCAGACGATTGTTTTGGATCCTGGTCATGGTGGGCATGATAATGGGGGGATTCCCGGCCAGAGAATAAAAGAAAAAGTCATCGCGTTGGATGTGAGTCTCAGAGCCCGTAAGCTTTTAATCCAGCAGGGATATAATGTCGTCATGACACGGACCACCGATGTCTTTATCCCGTTGCCAAATCGGGCTTATATCGCGAATGCTCACCCAGACGCCCTCTTGATCAGTGTCCATTTAGATTCCGCACGGAATTGTAGCGCCAGGGGAGTCTCCGCTTTTTATTATGGCCGCAAAAGCCGTGCTTTAGCTCTGACGCTTTTAAACGAAATGCTTTGCAAAATGCCGCACACACATAATAGAGATTTTAGGAACCGTGACTTAGCCGTTCTCCGCCGGAGTAAAAATCCGGCAGCCTTGGTCGAGCTTGGTTTTTTAACCAATCCCGATGAAGGCAAACGCTTTTTAAGTCCGGATTTCCGACAAAAGGCTGCTGAGACTCTCGTTGCAGGCATTATTAAATATAATGAACGTTATGAGGCGTCTTCTCCAAAGACACGGCGGGGAATTACCTCTCTGGCTATGAATAATTCCAAAAAAGCAGATACCGAATAAGTTTTTTCTGGTGGGTACAGCCCTGAGCGGCTAAATACATAGCCTCATGAAACCAAGTTTTTTTGTTCGCGGGGATTTGGACGGATTTTTCGGTCTCTTTATTGATAATCTACTCCAGCTCATGTTGATCGCCGTATTTCTCCCGGCGGTTTGCGGATTTGAACCAGCTTTTGTTTTTGGCACCATTTTGCCGGGAGCAGCCATTTCGATCCTTTTTGGGAATGTTTATTATAGTTGGCAGGCGTGGCGGATGGCTAAACGCGAGAATCGTAATGATATCACAGCCCTTCCTTACGGGATAAATACGGTGAGTCTGGTGGCCTTTATTTTCCTGATAATGGCCCCGATCTATTCGGAGACAAAAAATACGACACTCGTCTGGCAAGCCGGGATATTCGCTTGTTTCCTGAGCGGAGTCATCGAGATGATCGGTGCCTTTGCAGGAAACTGGCTGAGGAAGGTCACCCCGCGTGCGGCTTTATTATCCGCACTGGCGGGCATCGCGATGACATTTATCGCTATGGGATTTATCTTCCAGCTTTTTGCTTCACCCGCCATCGCGATTCTACCCATGATGATGATCCTTTTGGCTTATGCGGGCGGGGTGAAGTTTCCCTTTTCATTTCCCGGTGGTTGTATCGCTGTCCTTGTCGGGGTGGCCCTCGGTTGGTTATTGATCCCGATGGGTTGGTCTTCCTTTGCGCCTTCTGCGGAAGACGTCCAGATCGGACTCTACCTGCCAAAGCCTGTTCCTCAGGATTTATTTGCCCTCCTGAGCGACCCCCTCGGCTGGAAATATTTTGCGATTATCCTGCCCATGAGCCTTTTTAATATCATCGGTTCACTGCAAAATCTCGAAAGTGCAGAAGCCGCCGGAGACAAATTCCCCACGCGTTCATCCCTGCTCGTGAATGGACTGGGCAGTATTGTCGCCTCATTTTTCGGGAGTGCATTCCCGACGACGATTTACATCGGGCATCCCGGATGGAAAGCCATGGGCGCCCGGGTGGGGTATTCGCTCCTGAATGGGGTCGTGATTACCGCTTTGATCCTGATGGGGGGCATGACACTGGTTTTGAAGGTGGTCCCGATCGAGGCGACCTTGGGCATTTTGCTCTGGATCGGATTGATCATCATGGCCCAAGCTTACCAAGCCACTCCCCGGAAACACGCCCTCGCCGTTTCTATGGGGCTCGTGCCTTGCCTTGCGGCGTGGGCACTTTTTTTGATCGAGACCTCCTTGCGTGTGGCAGGAACGAGTCTTTTTGCCACCGCACCGAAATTTGGCAATGATCTTTTTATTTACGGGATCATCGCCCTTAATCAGGGGTTTGTCATTACCGCCATGATCTTTTCGGCCATTGTCGTCTATCTGGTGGAGAAAGACTTTTTGAAAGCTTCTATTTGGTGTTTTGCGGCGGCTGTCCTTGCCTTCTTCGGATTGATCCACGCTTTTAGCCTGGATCACATCGGGCTGCAGCCGGTTTTTGAGCTCATGGCTGCACCGAGATTTGTTTTTGCCTATACACTGACCGGGATAGTTTTCCTCGCCGCCCACTTTTTGATCAAGGACAAAAGCAAATTGCACGCGGAGATTTGATGCGTTTATCGAAGACAGTTTATCTCGAAGGCAGCCCTGAAAAAGCGGCACGGTTTTTCCTGGGCAAATTGCTCTGTGTGGACTCACCTCAGGGCGTGGTCAAAGGGATTATTTATGAAACGGAAGCTTACGGGGGTGCTGAGGATAAGGCCTGCCATGGGTTCGGCAACCGCCGCACGGAACGGACAAAAATCATGTTCGAGCAGGGTGGGATCGCCTACGTCTATTTTACTTACGGCATGCATTTCCTTTTAAATTTTGTCACCGGGGCGGCGGATGAACCCAAAGCCGTTCTCGTCAGGGGCGTTTGGATCACCGCAGGCGCGCAAATTGCCCGGGACCGGCGCGGGGAGAAATTTAAACATGCCCAGCTCTCTAATGGTCCGGGAAAAGTTTGCCAAGCTTTTGGCATCGACAAATCGCTGAATGCCGCCGACCTGACCGGGGAAAAAATCTGGGTCGAGGATGCCGGGTATCAGGCGGAGCAATCGGAAATAGAGGCGACTCCCCGGATCGGGATCAATTACGCCCAAGAATGGGCCGCGAAACCCTGGCGGTTCGTGTGGAAGAGAGATTTTTCCTCATCGCCCTCCCCCACACCTCATTATCAAACGGGGGAATAGGACAAATCAAATATTGTATTTAGTTAATTTTAAGCTAATTTTGCCTGAATATTAATTGGTAAAAGACAAAAGGGGGCCGTATGAAAAAGCAAATGATTCGGGGGATAATGATAATAACAGTTCTGATGGTTTACGCCATGGCTCTGACGACGGAGGTCAATGCCCAGGCGGTCATCGATAATACAACGGTGACGACGAATGCGATTTATTATGTCGGGGATAGTACAGCAGCAAACACCCTCGTGATTACCAATAATGGTCAGCTTTTTGTGACCAATAGTGGTGTGAATGGTTTCTCATCAATCATTGGAAATACGATAGACTCCTTGAATAATAAAGCTCTTGTCACCGGGAGTGGTTCCCTGTGGTCGAACCGGAGCGATTTCTATGTGGGCTATAATGGAGCAGGGAATGCGCTGACGATTTCCAATGGGGCCAGTGTACTCAATGATCATGGCTATATCGGGTCTGAATCAAGTTCATCGAATAACGTGGTGACGGTGACGGGGTCAGGGTCGTTGTGGTCGAACCGGAGCGATTTGTTTGTGGGCTATAGGGGAGTCGGCAATACGCTGACGATTAGTAATGGGGCCAGTGTGGTCAATAGTGATGGCAGTATCGGTGTTTTTAATAGTTCATTGAATAACGTGGTGACGGTGACGGGGACGGGTTCGCTGTGGTCGAACACCGGTAGTTTAGATGTGGGCTTTCTTGGAGTAGGTAATACTATGACGATCTCCAATGGGGCCAGTGTGGTGAATACTGATGGCACTATCGGATTTACTACCAGCGCATCGAATAACGCGGTGACGGTGACAGGGGCGGGTTCGCTGTGGTCGAACCGGAGCAATTTCTATGTGGGCGATGGTGGAGCAGGGAATGCCATGACGATTAGTAATGGGGGTAGTGTGGAGAATGGTATCGGCTCTATTGGTAATCAAGCCAGTTCATCGAATAACGTGGTGACGGTGACGGGGGCAAGTTCCCTGTGGTCGAACCGGAGCGATTTCTATGTGGGCAATATTGGAGCAGGCAACACGCTGACGATTTCTAATGGAGCCAGTGTGATTGCAGCCAGTTTAATCGTGGGCGCTAATGCATCCTCGATAAATAACGTCATGAATCTCAGCGGGGCCGCCTCGCAACTGGTAGTGACCAATGCAGCCGGGACGAGCACGAGCGACATTCTCCGGGGCACATTCACACAGAATGGTGGCACTCTGCGCACGGACAATTTGCTCGCTACCAATGCAGCGGGTCTCTACACCCTCAATGGCGGCACAGCGATTGTGCAGAATGCCAGCATCAGTAACGGTCAGAAT
>JAWXBN010000078.1 GCA_034440155.1 Verrucomicrobiota bacterium
ATCAGCGTGAACATGTTCAAATTCCACGTCACCACTGAACGCCAGCCTCGCCTAAAAAACGGCCAGCCCGCCCACAGCACCACGGGTGTGGAGAGGCCGAACTGAATCCACCGCGACGCATCGCTCATCACCCAACCCTCGTGACCCAGTGCAGGAATCAGATGCGCCATCGCAAGGATGAATACAGGAAGCGAGAGTACGCCGCCAATCCAGAGTCGTCGTGTCATTTCAGTGAGTTCGGTGTTCTCCTCTTCTTTTGTCGCCGTTGTCTGCGTCTTTAACTCTAGGGTCATACCACACTTGGGACAATTGCCAGGATGATCCTGCTGCACTTCGGGGTGCATCGGACACGTATAAATCGGCTTTCCCACCGATGCGGGCTCGACCCACGACGGATTCCGCTCCAACGCCATGCCACACTTCGGACAGTCGCCGGGCTTGTCCGACTCCACACCAGGACACATCGGGCAAAAGTATTTGGCCACTGTAGAAGGCTTCACTGTCGCGTGCTCATGATTGTGTGAATCACCTTCGCAGCACGACTTCTTTTTAGGTTCCGGTTTTGGTTTGTTACAGCAATCACTCATGAGAGTTTACTTCTTTTCAAATTTTCACTTCCTCCCGCGACAAAATCCACTAGCGGACAGCCTTTCAGCTCTCCGCTGCCGTGACACCTTGTGACGAGCCCTGATAACGCTTTTTCCATCGCTTTTAGGTCGCGGATTTTCTGACCGTCGCGCTCGGTCTTAAGAGCCGTGACTTCGGCCACAGTCATTCCGCAAATGGGGTCTTTGGTCAAGGGTTATTTCTTGTGCGTTCCTGGAACGGTATTGAGTTTCATTTATTTGGATTTGTCCCGCACTTTTTTATCAAGGTCGATTTTCTCCGGACCAGTGGACTTCTCGGCTTGATCCTCGAGAATTAAAAGCTCCTTGGTCTTGACGGGAAGTCGCTCGAATTTTTTCAGATCTTTGCCGAGATCTTTAGATGGTTCTTGGGGTTTTTGTTTCATAGACAGGGGTTGGCTAGGGGTCATTCCTCCGTTGGTCATTTTAGATATATCGGGAGGGGGCTTCTCTCACTTTTTCTCTACTAATTTCATGCCGCATTTTGGGCAGTTTACCGACCAGTCTTTCACCACTTCGGGGTGCATCGGGCAGGTGTATTGGACGGCTGAGTTGCCAGTGAGAGTCGTCGGTTCTGATTTGTCGCAACCGGTGGCGCTCAAGGCGGTAATGCCGAGCACCAATGCAGCCATCGCTGTGAGAATCGATTTCGTTTTCATATGTTTGGTTTTTTAAGGTCTTGTTTTGGTTTTGGTCTCGTTCTTTAACTTATTATGTTTTTCAATGCGCACCCGGTGAGTTCGTGTCTGAAAAGTGGGTTGTGGGCACTCCCCTATTATCACTTCGGCAGGGCCGGCTTAGCTATGGGGTGATACCCTACTTAAGGCATGCTGCCAGGACGAGGACGGTAGTGGAATTGGGGTCAGGCGGAAATTCGAGATATTCTTTCCGGCAATTTGCTCCAGGAGGCAAGCAAGGACGATTACTCTACAGTAAAATCGAAAAAAACGATTTCTTGGAGAGGTGGGGTTGCGCAAATCCAAGAGGTGTGTAGAATGTGATCGCTGAAAAGAAAAGGGAGTCGGTCACATTGATAATAAAATCAGCAGAGAAAATATATTTTTATGGATTTACGATCAGGATATCCTTTTTGGCTTATACGTAATGGGCTGCCCTCGACATTTCCCGCGCTGCGTAAGAATGAACGCTGTGATGTGGTGGTGGTGGGAGCAGGAATCACCGGAGCTCTTGTTTCCTATCAACTCGCTCAAGCGGGGCTTTCGGTGGTCGTGGTCGACGAGCGCCACGTGGCATGGGGGAGCACGGCAGCCAGTACGGCCCTACTGCAATACGAGATCGATGTGCCACTGCATGAGCTTGAAGAGATGCGTGGTAGGGAAAATGCTGTGGGTGCTTACCTTGCCTGTTGGGAAGCCATTTCGAAAATTGAGAAGCTAAGCCGCGCGCTGGAGGATGACTGCGACTTTAAGCGTTGCCCGAGCTTATATTTGGCCACACAGTCCAGCGATATGATCGCGCTGAAAAGAGAGTTCCTCGCTCGACGCCGCGCAGGCCTGGAGCTCGACCTATGGAGTGCCGCGCAGCTAAAGGCGAAGACGGGAGTCATTCGGCCTGGCGCCCTTTTCTCGAAGGATGCGGCGCAAATCGACCCCTATCGATTTGTCTATCATCTGCTGAAGGCGGCGCAAGGGATGGGTGTACGGATTTATGATCGTACTGTGGTAAAAAGTTATGAGGCTGATGGGCGAGGGGTAAGGGTAAAAACGGATGGGGACATGACTCTGCGAGCAAGACATATTGTTTTTGCCACCGGCTATGAGTCGCAGCAATTCTTACCCCAAAAGCTCGTCGAGCTTCACAGTACCTATGCACTGGTCAGTGAGCCGATCGCGGGGAGATCGCCCTTGTGGCACCGCGAGAGTCTCATCTGGGAGCATGCCGATCCCTATCTCTATCTTCGTACGACCTCAGAGCGTCGTATTATTATCGGGGGAGAGGATGATGCCTTTGAAAATCCCCTTCGGAGGGATGCATTGATTCCTCACAAAACAAAAATACTTTTACGTAAATTTAAAAAGCTTTTCCCTCACATCGCCTGTGAGGTGGCTTTTGCGTGGGCAGGGACTTTTGGCACGACAAAGGATGGGCTCGCTTACATTGGCGCGCATCCTGACTTTCCCCGCGCATTCTTTACCCTCGGGTTTGGAGGAAATGGAATGACCTACAGCGTCCTAGCCGGTGAGATCGTGCGAGACTCGATCCTGAAACGAAAAAATAAACACGCTCATCTGTTTTCTCTAGATCGTTGACTTTTCGACTCGTATCAGTGTCAATAACCCTTTTAAAATCTCCGCCAAACCCCTATGCAACTCAGTATCATGACATGGAACCTGTGGGCTGATGACATGCCCGGTGCGCGCTGGCGTGATCGCGCCCCCTACATTCTCGCCTTTCTCCAGAGTGAGCCAGTGGACGTGATCGGGTTTCAAGAAGTCACCCGTGAACGTATCGAGGATATCCATAAACATATGCCGCAGTATACATGGGCGGGGGAGGGTCGGGAAGGAGGTGAGCAGGGTGAGTATAATCCCATTTTTTATCGCCATGATCTTTTTGAATGCCTTGAGCAAAAAACATTTTGGCTTTCGCAAAGCCCCCTCATTCCTAGCCACAGCTGGGACAGCATTTATCCACGGATTTGCACGGTTTGTCGTTTGAGATTACGTGCCGAGGGTGAAGGCCCTGTGCTCGCAGTGATGAATACACACCTGGATCATTGGGGATATCGGGCGCGCCGAGAAAGTGCTCAAATCCTCCGAGGTTATGCGGGCACGCTACCCGTAGAGGAAGCGATGATCCTGATGGGAGACTTTAACTGCGGAATCAATACCGAGCCCCTCCAAAAAATCCTCGCCGACAACTTTTTTCAGGATCTCGCTACGACGGGACACACCCAGAAAACGTGGAGGGGATGGTATGGAACGGGGATAGGCAGCGCACGACTCGACTTGATCATGGGTCGCCACCTCAGGGCCACAGAGTACGGGATCCGGCATCCGGGACCAGTCAAACGATCCTCGGATCATTTCCCAGTCGTGGCAGACGTGGAGAGTGGACAATGAATATTACCCAGACACTGATTTTGGCCGGAGGCTGGCTGATTGCTCTGGTGACTCTTCCCTTTATTTTACTCTCGGAGAAGCGTCCCGCAGGGATGCTGGCGTGGATGTGGGCAGTTCTCCTCTTCCCCTATATCGGTGCCTTTGCCTATTTACTTTTCGGCAGTGAGCGGATCTATCGTCGGCATTTAAAGAGGCGTAGGAAGTGGTCACATCGCAGGGGATCAGTGGAGCCGCTTCCCCTAGAAGGCCATGACCCGAGAAATCGGGAACTCGCCAGTCTGCTCTCATCAATCAATGTCCACTCGTCGAGCCGGTACGATGAGGTGGAGGTCTTCCTCCATGCTCAAGAATTCTACCCCGCCCTCGCAGCAGAGATCAAAGAAGCAAAGTCATCGATCCTTATTGAGTTTTTTATCTGGCGCAATGATGAATATGGAAAGAATTTACGGGACGTCCTCACGGAGGCCGCAGGGCGTGGCGTGGCGGTGAGAGTGATTATCGACGAGATGGGATGCTTTGGCCTCCCACGGGGATATTTTAGTGGGCTCATCGAGGCGGGCGGAAAGTTTTCGTGGTTCAATGCCCTACACGTGATGCGGAATCGGTGGAATTTCAGCCTGCGCAATCACCGTAAACTCCAAATCATCGATGGAAAGATCGCCTTTGTGGGGGGAATGAATATTGGCCGAGAGTATATGGGAGATAAAAGCGAATCGGGTGGATGGAAAGACGCGCAAATCCGACTCAGCGGAGCTGTAGTGCGCGCACTTTGCCAGACATTCTGGGAAGACTGGTATTTCGCCACGGATGAGGATATGAGTGGTGAGAAAAACTTACCCTCTCCGATCCATGGTGGCCGAGGCTTGGCGCAGGTAGTGGAGGATGGTCCCGACTCACAACAGTATCCGATCATGCTCTCTACGGTGGCACTCTTGAATGCGGCTCGTCGGAGGGTGTGGTTTGCTGCCGGATATTTTTTCCCCACTGAGCCGTTCCTGAGCGCACTCAAGCTCTGTGTGGCACGTGGGGTAGAGGTCCGTATCCTGATCCCCGCAAAGAGTGATCATCCCTATTTGGTAAAAGGAGCGAGAGCCTATTACGAGGAACTGCTCACCTACGGCGTCCGCCTCTACGAGTATACCTGCGGCACACATCATGCCAAAGTGATCATTATGGATGATGAGTGGGCAAGTGTGGGCTCGGCAAATCTGGATGTGCGCTCGATGCGTTTAAATTTCGAGCTCAATGTCATCTTACATTCCACAGACGTGGTCACCAAAATCGAAAAAGAACTCACAAAAGACTACATATCGTCGCATGAGGTGACGCTCGATGAGGTAAGGTCTCGCTCGATGTGGACGCGACTCATCGAGAATATTTGCCGTTTGCTCGGGCCCATTTTGTAAGATGAGTAGAGCCCATAAGAAGCTCTATCCCATTGGCAAATGAAAGTGTCCTTGAGAGTATATCAGAAGAGATCACGTGCCTGCTTGGCGAGTCGCCGGTTCATCAACCGAAAGCTCTGCTAGCTTTGCACCCAGCACTTCGCACCTCTGCCTCCCCTTCGTGGTGGCGGGGGGGGTAAATGGTCATCTAAGAAAAAAAATGATTTCTATTTCTCGGCTGCCGGGGGTTTGATCTCCACGGTGCCGGCATTAAAACGTTTGAACTGGTCGAGGCCTTTGACCTCGACGACGTTGGCGCTCGTGTGGCCGAAACAGTAACGGATCTTCCCGTCATCCTGTTTGCCGAACCAGGCCCCGAAACCAATATTTTCCGCGCTCATGGATTTCTTCGAGGGCGTCTTCCCGTCATCCTGTTTGCCGAACCAGGCCCCGAAATCTTCTTGGAGCATGGAAATATCTTTCATACTTTTACCGCGTTCGACAGTCGTCCCCCAGCCGGCAGGATTATCTCGGGCGTCTTTAAACATGTCTTCAATCAAGATACCATCCTCGGTGAAAAAGTAGGCCTGTCCGTAGTTACCATGGATCGCCATGACAGAGCCCTGATCCCCGCCAAAGTCCACCGTGCCTGCGATAAATAACTCCCCAATGGGCTGGCCTTTCGGAGGCATAGGAACCTGTGATGATCCAAAGACACCGCCCCCGACACTGGGGAAGTTCCCTTTCTCCGAGCCGTCTTCCCTGAGCCACAGGTGGGTTCCTGATATCACATTCGCGTCAGTGCGGCCTGTGTAGAAATGTTTACCGACCCGGGTGAGTTGTTTGTTGGTCTGCGCATCGAGTTTGGAATTTGGCATTTTTGTAATGGTGCTTTTCTCATACACCGGTGCGCCAGCGGCCGTGAATCGAGTGGGTTTAATGATGTAATCATTCCAGTAAAAAGTCATGTCCGACGTGATCCGAGTATTCCCACTCCAGCCTGCACAATTTGCATCGGGTAGGACGACGATTTCGTCTTCGGTAATGATCTCGTCTCCATTCAAGTCGCTCCAGACATACATGGTTTTATCGGGATCTTGGGACCGCTGGAAAATGTTGAGGGAAGGCGGTAACCATTTCATAAACATTCCCGCCACAGGCCGGTAGTCGCCTTTTTCATTTTGCAGGTAGAGAACCGGTTGGCAGAGGCTATTTTGGAGGAAATACTCGTGCATTTTGCCGCTCGTATCACTGCGGAAGAGTTGGTTCACCTCGAAGAGGACAAAAGGCACGCCCATCGCGAGAAAATCCTTCGCGCCGGGTTTAGGTCCCGACCAGATGTATTGTTTGACCTTGTAGCTCTTGGTTTGTGAGGGGTCGACCTCAAGGATGATATTTTTGATTGAGGCGAGTTTGCTGTCTTGATCATGGAGTTTCCCGTCCCAATTACCGTACATGGTCGAGCCGATAAACTCTTTAACGAGTTTGCCGTCCTTATCCCAGACTGCTTGCCGCCTAGGGTGCATGCCCTCACTGGTCCAGAGGTAACCGCGGTCATCGACGGCGAGGGCTATTAATCGCTCAAACGCCAGTGGGTCATATTGGGGTTTGGGCTGGCCCCCCTTACGTCCGACGCTCCGGAGCAATTTGCCCAAGTCGGGCGAATATACTTTGACTTGGCGGCTCTCGGGGGCAGCGTCAAAAATATAGAGATTTTTGTCGGTATCAAAAGTAAAGGCGGCTGGCTGGCCCATCTCCGGCAGGGACACCGGAGTCTTGACCCCGGTGAAATCGATTTTGCCAAATCCATTCGTATCAGAGATGTAGAGTGTCTCATCGGCGCCAAAACCAATTTTACCTATTGTAGTGAGCGTGACATAAGGTGTATTGGTTTTCCCTGTTTCCTTATCCATGACCACCATTTGGGGTTTGAGATTTTTTGGATCGGTGCCCAAGACAGCTACTATGTTACTCGAGCCGACGGCGATCGAATCAATCACACTCGAAGGCATAGCAATTTGCGGGATTTGCCCGGCTGGGCGTTTAAAAAACGCGGCCGCACCATTTTTGACATTGATCTTTTTTAAACTGTTTCCCAGCCCGAAATAAAGGTTGTCCCCGTCGATGGCCACCGCTTGGACATTGCCCCAGGCTGTTTGGAATCCCCATGCCTTCTTATCATCTTTGCCGATGGCGATAATGCAGTCCGTACCTTCCGAGCCGTTGAATCCCACTACCGCGCGCCATGGGGAGTCCACTCCCGCCGGGACACATGCCATGGCCGCCCCGTCCCCGTGATTCGAACCCCAAGCGCTATTAAGGTAACCATGCCAAGGGGGATTACCCGGATTGTAAAAGCTGTATTCATATAGAGCATCGATTTCGGGAACGGTGACTCCGCGGACTGTATATTTGCCGGGGGGTAATCCATTACCTTTATCGTCTTTGCCATCCCAAGAAGTATGTACTTGAGTGGTGCCATCAGGATTTTGCGTGCCCCCGAGGGTTTCAGCCGTCCCGAGTTTCACGAGGTTACGCACACGCCGCCCACTGTCATTATCGATAACGACACTGATATATTTATGCCCAGCAGGAATGGTTAAAGGGATTTTGTCGGTGGGTAAGGAGGCCTTTTCGGGAGTCGGGGGGATGGACTCGGCTGTTTTTTTTGAGCAACCTTGCAGGGTGAAAAAAAAGGCCAAGGTGGATAAAAATAAAAGTTTCAAATAAGGGGGGTAGCTTATACGTACAATAAAATGCATGTTATAAGTTGACTTATAACATGCGGATGTCAATGATTATTAAAGATGTCTAATGCCCCCGTTAAAGTCTCCGACCTTGTCGCCCGCCTGAAAGGGCGGATTGTCGACGGGAGTTATCCAGCGGGTAAACGTATCCCCTCCTGCCGCGATCTGGAGCACGAAAGCGGGGCGAGCCACTTAACCGTTTTTTCCGCTATGAAAAAACTCGGGAAAGAGGGATTCCTCAAATCAAAAGGAAATCAAGGGACATTTGTGGTTAAATGTCCTCCGTTCTTGAAGAATGTGCTGCTTCTTTCAAACGGGGGTGATGAACAAAAAAAATCCCTCTTTTATCAACTTTTCAATCTCCGGATCGATGTGGTCGCCAGACAGATGGGAAGACAGGTACAGAGGATCAATCTGGATGTACTCATCACACACCCCGACAAAAAGGCGGACCTTTTTACGGATATCCGGGAACACCAGTATGAAGGGGCGATCATCCTTCCTCATTCACTGGATTTTAGTGGTACTCCCCTTGACCGTGTAAGCGGGTTCCCTTCGATCGGAGTTTTTAATTCATCCGCCTGCACATCCCTCTACACGGTTTGCGATTCGTTTTACCACAGGAGCGCGGCATTATTTAAAAAGGCGGGATGCCGCAGACCTGCGATCCTTTTGTCAAACCCGCAACATGATGCGGCGGGGCATAAAGAATATATCCTCCGTTCATTTAAGCCTTTTGCCCGGGGGATGGACGAGCCGCATATGATGAGTTTCGAGGCTTTGAATCCGGGATGGATCGGGGGGTGGATCCGCCTGCTGTATTCATTGCCTGCAAATCACAGGCCCGATGGGTTCTTGGTGACGGATGAGAATATGGTGGATGAAACGCTGAAAGCCATACGGACTTATGGAAAGGTGGATCCCGCTCAAGTCCCGCTGATCCGTCATGCAAGCTTGGTTCCCTCGACAAAAAATGAAGGCCCCGGCATAGCGATCGGTTATGATGTGGACCAGATTTGCGTGAATTGTTTCGAGTCCCTACGACTACAACGAAGCGAAAAAAAGAGCGTTTCTTATGCTATGTGTGCCGTGGGCAAAGAAGAAATTGGCATTCCGGAAAAAACGACTTATACTTTCACTTGTCCTCCCATTAAAAAAACAACCCTGAAGAAAAATACCCCATGAAAATCAAAAATGTTATTTAAAATAAGTCTCCTCTTGTCGGCATCCGTTTTGTCTTGCCTGGCAGTGCCCACCACGACGAATTCGATCACGGCATCGGGAAGGAATTATTTCTACGACAGTGAACGCATCGATGTCGTCGTCCCGGGAGACAAGGATAAATCAACGGTGGCATTCATCCACGAAGACGGGGCGACACTCTCGGTAGAGGCTCCGGTACAAAATGGGAAAATTTATCTTAACCTCATTCCTCACGCCCTTTCACAGGGTAAATGGAATGTGCAGGTCGCGGGTAAAGAGGCCGGGACTTTTAATGTGGTGAGCGCCATTCCCAAAACCCCTTTTGTCATGTGGAATTACCAAGCATGGTTGGATGACTCGAAAGATACCGCTTTTGGTCAAATGATGGGCACCGGGACAACCGAGGAAAGACTCAAGCTCTACCAGGATTTCGGGATGAATTTCCTCGCACTCCAAAACGGGGGATTTGGCATGAGCATCCGGACGATGGATCACCTTGTCCAGCTCGGGGCGCGGTATTCCTCATTAAATACCATGGCCGGCCAGCATCAACCGGGGGGCGCCCATAATGACTGGTCGGTGCCCGAGGTCGCGCAGGCAGTCCGTTTCGGCGTGCAGCACAATGCCCAATACGGCCTGAGATACGGCGCATTTGCCGGGGTGCATTATGCGGATGAACCCGCCTTGACTTACGGCACCAAAAATGAGAAGGGACAGTATGAGATTTATCATTCGGGGCACCCCATTCCTGACCAGTCGAAAAATTATTTTGGCCCCCTAGCTGTTCCCACCCAGATTGATTCATTTGTAAAGGACACGGGTAAAAAACCGGTTGATCCCCTCAATCCCCAAGCAAACATGGAAGATTGGTTGGCTTTCATGCGTTACCGCACGACCATCCTAGGCAAAGTCTTTGCTCAGGCTACCTCCGACCTGCATGCGATCGACCCGAAATTGATCGGGTACAGCCAGATATATGCATGGTGGTTCCTCGTGGACGGCCTTTACCCGTTTGAAAATGGGAAGGGTGTGGATGTCCTCTCCTCCCACGGTTACATCGATAATCAGTTCGGAATGTTTTATCCGATCAGTGAGACCGAGATGATAAGGACAGGGGCATGGAATAAACCGGTGTGGATGATGCCGATGTTCGAGGGGATGACCCGGCGCAGTGTCACCTACGCTTCCCTTTCCCGCCAGATCGAGGGTCTCGGCTGGGATCGCACGGCTTCTTTCAAACAACCCGGTATGATGGAACTCTCAAACCGGATCGTGCCGATTTCAGGTATCTTTACCCAGATCAAAAAGAAGCGTGATGAGGTCGGTGTCTTTTACAGCCGTGACCAGTATCTCCAGGAGATCGCCAAGGATGTAAAGGCTGCTGATAAATCTTATGCCGGCCGCATTGTCGCCGCGTGGATCACTTGTTTTACTGCTCATTACCCGGCTAATTATGTGATCGAAGAAGATTTTGCCTCCGGTGACGCATTCAAATACAAAGTCCTGGTCGCCCCGGGTCTCAAAGATGTCTCCCCAAGCTTAAAAACGGCCCTCGAAAAATATGTCAAAGACGGGGGAATGCTGATTTTGGATAAGGACTCCACGCTGCAAATTGCGGGAGCGACAAAGCTCGATGCCATTTTCCCCGACTGGACGAATACGGGCAAATGGAATCCCCAAGAGGTAAGTATGAATGAAAAACAGCGTTTTGAAAAACATATTTTGCCCATTACAAAGATCCTTGCAGAAACTCTCAAAGGCACCCTGATGCCTTTGATCGAGGGCGGAGACCCGATGCTTTTTGCGAGTGAACAAAAAGGGGGCTTGGTCCGTTATATCTGGGCGGTGAATATGAACCACGAAACGGTCAACCAAGAATCGGCCTTGGATACGAATTTTGTCCTGCCGTCCTCGGAAGCCACTTACGATGTTTTTGCCGGGCGCGAAGTCACCGGTGGAAAACAATCCCTGACGATGCCGGAGGGAGATGCCACCCTTTACGCCCTTTTGCCTGACAAGATCGCCAAAGTAACGACAAAACCGCCGGTCGTGGAGCCCGCCTCCGTGACCATCAGTGCGGCGGTGGAATCCGAGAAATTCCCGATTGCAGGTGTGCTGCCATTGGAAATCGAAATCTTGGATGCCAAAGGTAAACTTTTTAAAAAAATCTACCGTGCCACCGATGCGACCGGTCAATACAAGGAGAAACTGGCCTTGGGGCATATTGCCGGGGCCGGGGAATGGAAAGTCAATATTAAGGAATTGCTTTCAGGCAAAACAGTGCAGACCAGCTTTAAAACAGCCTCGGTCGAATATGCTTTTGCCTTGTGCGGCCCTGTCGATGTCAATGACAGCGCACACATCGCCACCGCCCTCGCGCAAAAGGATAAAACATTCCTCGTGCTCTACGGCTCTGATGACATGAAGGCAAAGGCCGATGCCGTCGTCAAACTCCTCGCATCGAAAAAAATCAAGGCTCAATCTGACAAAGCTGAAAACCATAAGACGGAACGCCCCGGTTTAGCCAACGGAGCGATGTACATGTCTTGGGGTGCCTTTGAAGCTCCGCTCGACATTCAACAGCCTATGATCCTTGTCGGTGACCGGAAAAATAACCCGCTCATTGCCCGGTTAATTGATAAACTCTCCCTCTATCCCCATCCCGTGAATGATCAATTCCCCGGGGCCGGGCGCGGCATGATTTACTGGGCCAAGACGGTATTTGGCCTGAATCAAGATATCATCGTGCTCTACGGTGAAGAGGCCGCCTCGATCGACCAGGCCACCCTAGCCCTCGGGCAAATTGCTTTGGGGAATCCCACCGGCGGCAATGCCACCCTCAATGTGAAACCCCCGCAATAATCTCAACCCCACCACCAAGCGCCCGCGCAATTTGCACCACGAAGATCACGAAAGACACGGAGAAAAAATCTGTTGAACTGTGTGTCAGGTGACGGGCGCTGCTTGCCGAATGCCGGATCTGCGGGTGAATGAAAGTGGCACGGGTGTCCTCGCCCGCTGAGATCGGGAAAAACACGGCCAAGATGGCCGTGCCACTCTCCGAGTGCTCTGCGTGAACCGCTCGGTTATGCCCGCTGACATCATCCCCCTGCGACTATCCGCCACCGGGAGCAATTTGCACCACGAAGATCACGAAAGGTACCGAGAGAAAATCTGTTGAACTGTGTGTCAGGCGACGGGCGCTGCTTGCCGAATGCCGGACCAGCGCGTGAAACAATGCGCCTCCTTGTGGCCAACCTTTTCCCCCCTCCTATCTGCATACTTGCAACTTGCTCCTTTTAACTTTCGTGCCTCCCCCAATATAATTCAAAAATGCGAAACCAATAACCAGACCGCCGCCCTGACATGGTTTTGGGGGAGAAGGGAGCGGCAGATTTTTTTTTGCTGGGGGCCGTTTCAAGTAGCGGGGAGTATGTCGGGATTTCCGACACACGACGGGTGCATCATTTATTCTGCGACTTCAGATACTCACCGATCGTCCGGTCCCCGATCCAGAGATTTTCGATGAGCCCTTGTCCATTCAGAATGCGGACGGTGACGCTCATCCTTTCCAGAGCCCTATTACGGCTGTGATCCCAGTAGGCCTGTTCGGCACGGGGTGCCATATTCTCCTCCATGTAGTACCTGTCGAAAGGTAGTTTCACATGTATCCGCGCGCGCGGAGTGGGGGCGAGCTGTCCCGGATAAGCCTTATCCATTTCGGCCCGCATGGCCTCAGGATGTTCAGAGACACCCCCGATCTTTGTCTTGCCCAGGAGCTGAGTGGACATTGCCTGATCATAAATCATGCGGTTGAGAATGCTCGCCAGCGTATTCGACAGGGAAGCGTCCTCGACGCCTGACTTCAAAGATTTCTCGATCGTTTCAGTCTCATAATTAGGCAGGTGACTGCGGATAAAGATGGAAAGGGCATCATCGGACTCCATTATTTTCCGCGCCAGACCCAAGGGATGGAGTATATCTCCCGGCTGGAGATTCATACTGGTGTCCACGTATTGAAGGGTCGTTTTGAGGTAGGCTTGTTTTCCCGCCGGGGGTTCGCTCAGGCATTGATCGAGCCGGGCCAGTCCATCCGGGCCGGACGCGACAGTGACGTAAACCGTGGCACCCGGGGCGAGACTTTGACCCACTGACTTATCATCCGTGGGGATATAATCGGGCTCCAGCTGGATGGAGACGAATCGTCCACGGAAAGCGTCATACGGATCCACCGCCCGTGTTTTGAATCGGTACTCTTGGCCCGTGCGCAAGATCACTTCCCAGCGATAGATCATAAAACCACACACGCCTAGTTGAAAGACGCACAGTCCGGCAAAACAAAGGATGAGAGAGCTCTTTTTCATGGGGTCGGCCCCCCTTTCCGGCGGGCGAGAAAGAAATTCACACCTAAAAAGGCGGAGCCCAGCACGATGAAAACCAATCCCTTTGCGATGAATCCAAAGTCACTGTCAAAAAAGCGGGTCAGGATGAGGGCGGCCATCATCAGCATGCCATAGTTCACGGTGCCTAATTGGCGTTCCTTGATCCCTTCGACCAATGTCATGATGCTGAATCCTAGGAAATAGAGATTCGCAATAATAAAAAACGGACCGGCAAGTGATGAACCGTATCCTGAACCAATCAGAAGATAACCCAGCGTCACGACCACGGGGAGGATCCCTAGGCCCAGATGGAATGACTGTCCGCGCCTGCGGCATGTGACCATCAGGATGACGGATGTCAGCGTCGTTATACAGGCCAGAAAGACATCATGCAGTGCTGCCCAGCTCCCCTCTTGCCCATGCCCGGAGCCGGTGACCCAGCCGATATGATTCCAGACATGATCGAAGGTCATGATAAAAAGCAGGATCGTGGCCCCCAATCCGCCGATAAAGGTCAGAGGACGTTGCCACAGACTGGTCCCTTCACCCTGCCAGAAGGAGCCGATCAAATAAAGGGATACAAACATTCCTGAGTAGATGACGAGCCAGAGGTTCCGCCAGCCGCTTTCCAGACAGATACCCGTGCCGTCGCCAGACAGATGCCCAGACCCCACATCAGGAGAATCGCTCGTGGATGATAAGGATTCCGGCGCATTTCCATGACGGCGTAGGGGATCAGTAAGGCAATCCAGATCCACCAGGCCGCGGGATGACTACGATCGTACCAGCCGTGGACATTACAGGCCCAGAAAGTGACGCCTGCCAGATAGATCAAGGCCGGTCCGCTCGCCCGCAGCAGATATACCAGCGGGAGTGTGCACAGCATCCATGTCAGGGTAAATGCTCCTAAGTCATCGGAGAGATGATAGGTCTGCCCGATCAGGGCCATGCCTGCGCCAAAGGTCAGCTGCGCAAATAGCCCCGAGCCTTCCCGGTAAGCGGCCGAGATTTTATCTTTCCAGAGAGCATAACCCACGACGGCCTGCCCGAGAATGACGAGCAGAAAGGAAATGAAAGCGCGGGTGGATCGGTTAAACTCCATCCAGTTATGCGCCATGAGCAGGATGATCCCGCCCGCAATGAGGACGCCCCCCAGTATGGCAAATATCGTCAGGGCTAGCGGACGCGAAGAGGGCGCTTCTTGATGGTCGTAATGGGACTTTATACTGGCAGCCGTTTCAGACGTAATGATCCCCTGTGCCACCAGCAGAGGCAGCTGTTCATGAAGCCAGTGAATGTGTTTTTTGGTCATGTCCGGAGAAAAAGAGTGTCACCATATAAACAGGGAATCGCCAAACCGACAAGCCCACAATCACTCCAAAACCATCTCTTCACCAATACGCAGATTTCCGTCGGCCTCTGGTTTCTCGGGGAAAGGATTAAAGTAGCACGGGCGCCCTCGCCCGCTGGGATCGGGAAAAACATGGCCAAGATGGCCGTGCCACTCTCCGCGACCTCCGCGCGAACCGTTCGGTTATGCCCGCTGACATTATCCCCCTGCGACTATCCGCCACCGGGAGCAATTTGCACCACGAAGATCACGAAAGGCACGGAGAAAAAATCTATTGAACCGTGTGTCAGGCTCCCAGCCCCATTGCTAAATGCCTTTCTGGGCCTGATTTCTTGTTTAAACGCAAACCTCTCAGATGCCTATACACATGTCTAAACCGCTGATTCACAGAGGATTCCTTGTTTAAACGCAAAACCAAAACCCTCCGCGTGAACCAATGCGCCTTTTTCTGGCCAATCTTTCCCCCTGCCCTCTGCAAACTTACAACTTGCTCCTTGTAACTTTCCTCCCCCACTCCCCTCCAATTCACAAAAAAGTCCTTTCACTCCCTCATAAATCATGTAAAAAATCATAACCTGCGTATGGCCAAATCCCCTAAATCTGCTTCTGATAAAAAATTATCCGCTAACCAGCGACAGAATAAAAATCCCGCTGGAAAGCGAGTTCCTAGTTGCCACGCGCGCAGCGGGGGGCTATGCTCATAACGGATTTACTTATGAACCTTGTGAAGTCAAAACAACGAGTCGCTGACCACGGGGAGGTCTTCACCCCCGTGTGGATGGTCGAGGCCATGCTTGACCTAGTGAAGGGTGAGACGGAGCACACGCTGAAGGAGAAGGGGCTGGAGAACCGCCACGGGCAGTTGTGCCGGGCGGCGGGCTACGCCTTCTACAACACCTCCAAGTTCAACTACGAAAGCCTCCTGCACGATGATGCCAATCTGGCCCTGAATCTCCGCCAGTATGTCATGGGCTTCTCCCCGAACGTCCGGGAAATCTTTGCCGCGTTCAACTTCGACGACGCCATCCGCGATCTGGAGCGGGCCGGGCTGCTCTACCTGCTCATGGAGCGCTTCAATGAGAAGAGCAAGGTGGACCTCCGCCCC